>JBHAFG010000057.1:0-5509 GCA_041855945.1 Treponema sp.
GATGTGGACACTTCCACCCACACGGCGTTTCCGTCCTTCCTGAGTTCAGAAATTTTTCCAGTTCCGTCTATGTGTCCGCTTACAAAATGACCTCCGAATCTTCCGTCGGCGGCCATGGCCCTCTCAAGGTTCACGGAACTTCCAGACGAAAGTGAGCCAAGACTTGAACGTGAAAGAGTTTCGTTCATTACGTCCGCAAAAAAAACGCCCGTAGAAATTTTTGTAACTGTAAGGCACACTCCGTCCACCGCTATGCTATCGCCGATTTTCGTTCCCTCAAGGACTTTTTGCGCAAGGATTTCCACGCGTCCGTTTCCAATCGACCTGATTTTTCCAACCTCTTCAATGATTCCGGTGAACACCAAAAACCTCCGGCAATAAAAAAAGCCCCATAGATTTTCTACAGGGCGGCAAAAAAGTTCAAGAAAAACACTTCTTCCATCCAGACTTTACTGTCGGCCGCGGAATTGCACCGCGTCGTGTCGCCAATGGCGACTTGCTGGCTTTGCGATATACGCTTACAGCCGGTGAGGAATCGCACCTCGCCCTGAAGTAATTGAATAATAGCGGTTGAAGATTTTTTATTCAATACGTATAAAAAAAACGGACGATGAAAGTGCGGAAAGCAAAAAAAGTATAAAATTCAGTCCGCAGGAGTGTACTCTGCAAGAACATCGTCTGAAAACGCAGTTATTTTTTCAAGTCTGAAGGAAAACGCGTCCTGAACCTCCAAAACGCCGCTTCCCTCGACCGGACTTTTTCCACTTCCGCCAAAAAATTTCGCCCCCAGAAACGCATACACCCTGTCTGAAAGTCCCGCAGCAAGAATCGAATAATTGAGTTCCGCTCCGCCTTCCACAAGAACGCTGTCTATCGCGCGCTCGCCAAGATTTTTAAAAAGAGCGGACATCAGCGGTCTTCCAGAAGAATCCGGAGGAAGCGCAAGAACCTCAACGCCGGCCTCCTCAAGGGCCGCCCTGCGTTCCAGGAACGACTCCTCCGCCGATGAAACGCATACCGCAAGAAGAGGAATGTTCAAGGCCGACTGAACAAGCCTGCTTTCAAGCGGAAGCCTGAGCCTTGTGTCGCATACAATCCTGAGCGGATTCCGCGGATTTTCAATACGGCAGTCAAGCATCGGGTCGTCCTTGATTACAGTTCCAATTCCGCACATAATCGCAGAATATCTTCGCCTGAGCCTGTGGACGAAGGCACGGCTTTCATCGTTTGTAATCCAACGGGACTTTCCGCTCCTTGTGGCGATTTTTCCGTCCAATGTCATAGCGTATTTCAATGCCACGTATGGAGTTCCCGTTGAAATGTAATGGAAAAAAATATGATTGAGTTCATCACATTCATCCTTCAGGAAATCCTCCACCACCTCGATTCCGTTACGGCGCAGAATGGAAACTCCTTTTCCTGAAACAAGCGGATTCGGGTCTCGGCTTCCGACAAAGACTTTTTTTACACCGGAAGAAATTATCGCGTCAGTGCATGGAGGCTGGCTTCCAAAATGACAGCACGGCTCAAGCGTTACATACATTGTCGCGCCCGCGGAAGAGCCGCCTTTTTTTTCAAGATCTAAAAACGCCTCGCGTTCGGCGTGAAGTTCCCCGAATTTTTTATGGTATCCCTCGGCGACCATCTCGCCATTCCGCGCTATTACCGCTCCGACAAGGGGATTTGGACTTGTAAAACCCTCGCCAAGAGTCGCAAGAAAAATCGCGCGCCTCATAAAATCAACGTCGTTCATAGCGCCATTCTATCCCAGTTTCCGACAAAATGCATCAAAGAAAAGTCGGAGCATTATAAAACAAATGCAAATTGTAATTATTCAGATTTCCCGATAAACTTTTACAGTCTATGAACTTTTACAAGATTTTTCATCCGAACCTTACGCAGGACGGTGTATGGAAGTCCCTGATTTCATTCACCCTTCCGCTGATGGTTTCGTGGATTTTCCAGCAGCTGTACAACGCCGCCGACACGATAATAGTAGGACACTTCCTGGGCGAACAGAGCCTTGCCGCCATAGGCGCGTGCACCGCGATTTCCGAACTCCTCATAGGTTTTGGAAACGGATTTGGCGGCGGTCTTGGAATCGTCGCGTCAAGATACTACGGAGCCTGCGACGTTGAGCGTCTTAAAAAAGTTTCCGCGGGCTCAATAACCATAACCCTCTGCGTAACTTTTGCAATAATGCTCGTCTCCCAGATTTTCTTAAAGCCGCTCCTTTACGTGCTTGGAACTCCAGAATCAATAATGGAAGAGGCGTATTCATACATCTGGACGATAGGTATTTTTTCAGTTGGAATCTTCACGTACAACCTTTTCAGCGGACTTTTGAGGGCGATAGGAAACAGTTTCATGCCGCTTGTATTCCTTGTTTTTTCCTCCGTGCTGAACGTTGTACTGGACATCCTCTTCATCGTAAAATTCAAGATGGGAGTGCAGGGAACGGCTCTTGCGACTGTAATATCACAGGGAACGAGCGCGGCATTCTGTCTTTTCTACATATACAAAAAGGCTGGAATTCTGATTCCTGAAAAAAACAGTTTCCGTGTTGGAAAAAAACTTTATGCGGATCTTTTTGGACAGGGAATTTCAATGGCGTTGATGAGCGCCCTTGTAAGTTCAGGTTCTGTAATACTCCAGTCCGCGATAAACCGCTTCGACACGATGATAATCGCAGGACACATCGCAGCACGGAAGATTTTTGCAATAACGGACATTCCACTTCTTACGCTTGGAGTTTCAAGCGCAACCTTCGTTTCACAGAACCTTGGGGCGGGAAAAACCGACAGGATAAGGCGTGGAGTAATCGCGGCGGATTCAATGTGCGTCGTATGGGGAATTTTATGCACAGCCGTAATACCGCTTTCCGCAAGATTTTTCATGAGGGCGGTAAGCGGCTCTCACAACGAGGAACTTCTGGACTACGGAACGAAATACATATCATTCATGCAGCCGTTCTACGCAGTGCTGGGAATACTGTTTGTGGCGCGGAACAGCCTGCAGGGACTTGGAAGCAAATTTCTTCCGCTGATTTCAAGCATAATCGAACTGATTGGAAAAATGCTTTTCACGTGGATAATAATTCCACGGATTGGAATTTGGGGAATCATAGTCTGCGAGCCTCTAATCTGGGTTGCGATGACTGCCCAGCTGGTCTTTGTATACGCAAGGCATCCTGTAATAAAAAACGCAAGGCTCGAAGCGAAGGAGAAAATTTCATGGCTGAAAAAATAACAGAAACCGAATGGACTGTAATAGACGGAATGGACTATTCAAAAGTGCTGGAAAAAATCATAAACGGAAGTGAAATGGACTTCAGGCTTGTTGGAACGGCGTTTGAAAACAGGTTTTGGGGCGACCAAAACGTCATAAAGTTCGACGGCGAAAAAAGGACGGTGAACCTGCCGCTGCTTCTTTCATACGCGAACGACTGGGCGCACAGGAACAAAAAGGCATTTTAAAAATAACGGCGCGTATTAAACCACGCAGAAAAACTCACCAAAGACCAAAACGTACAGGCGGCTGCGGAACACGGTGTTCGCCTATCATTTTTTCCATCCATACCATATTGTACCACGTGTCGAATTTATAGCCGCAGTCGTGGAACATTCCCACCATCTTGAAGCCCATCTTTTCATGGAATTTCACGCTGTCCTTTGAAAGATGCGGATCTGACTCGCCCTTTGGAAAAGTTATGCAGGCGTTAAGATTCAATATTCCCATTTTCTGAAGCCGTTTTTCAAGTTCACCGTAAAGGGCGGCGCCAAGCCCCGCGCGACGAAAACCCCGCTCAACATAAATCGAAGTTTCAACGCACCAGTCATACGCCCGCCTGTTTTTAAAAGTCGAAGCGTACGCATAGCCCAGAATTCTGGAAGATTCATCAACGGCCTTGACGTACGGAAATTTAGTCGAAATATTTTTTATCCTCTCGCGAAATTCATCAACGCCCGGAACGTCGTATTCAAATGTGACAGCGGACCCAAGAACGTACGGACTGTAAATCGAAAGAATCGCCTCCGCGTCTGAAACAACGACAGGTTCAATCGTCATAAAAACTCCACTTAAAAAAAATCAAACTGTAAAAGTCCAAGACAGAACGACGCAGAACAAACGGAACAAAAAAAAGGCTCCGCCCACCTGAAAATTAACGCTAGGCATGGCAGAAAATTTTCATAAATTCCTCGGACTTGCTCCAATATTTCAAGCCCCAGTTCTCAAAATTCCACTCGTCCATATAGTCGCTGCATTCATAGTCTATGTAATAAAGAACCTCATCCCTGAGGATAAAATTGGTGGGATAGTAGTCCAGATTCAGTCCATTCGCGTTGATTTTTCGGCTCATGTCCCAAACCTGCGAAAGATATTCAGGCTTCATCCTGTCTGAGCGTATGACTTCAACCATGTCGGGTCCGTCGATGAATTCCTTCAAAACCCGCTCCGCCTCCACGTCAACCTGATAAAGTTCAGGAACAGTTATTCCCGCGTCCAAAAGCCTCGCGTAGTCACGCCTCTCTGCCTCGATTTTATTTCCAAACGAATAATACGAACACGGCTCGTGATGAATCTGCTTGAGCGTATATTTCTTTCCGTCTTTTTCCGCTAGATACGAATAACCGCCCTTTCCTTTTCCAAGCAGTTTTTTTATATTGAATGAAACTCCGTTCACCGTCAATTTTTCAGGAATTTCCATAAACAGTCGGCTCCTTGATTTTTATATTTTTACACGCACTCAGTCCGCAAACCGAAATCCCAAAGGAAGCATTTCCGAAAGCGTGTGCACCTCGTAGTCCGTGGGAGACTTTGCAAGGATCACCTTGAAGTCAGGATTGCAGAATTCGCTCAGAACCTGACGGCAGACACCACACGGCGGACAGACTTTTGTCACCACGCCGCCAAGTCCACCAACCACGGCAATCGCCTCAAAGTCACAGACACCCTCGCTCACCGCCTTGAATAAAGCGGTACGTTCCGCGCACACAGATGGACTGAACGCCGAATTTTCAATGTTGCAGCCAGTGTAAACCTTGCCGTCCTTTGAAAGAAGCGCCGCCCCCACATTGAACTTTGAATACGGCGCGTAGGAAAACTTGAGCATTCCAAAAGCAGCCCGAACCAATTCTTGCTCGTCCATGAAGCCTCCACATTCGATGATGAAGCCATTTTACAGCCATATACGGAATTTTTCCATAACAGAACAAGGTACAGGCGGATTGTATTTACATAATCATCAAAAATCGTGCCTTCGATGCAGAAAAATTCGTGGTGAAACAACGCGCGATTCGGAAAATGACACACACGATTCGGAAATCTCACGTGCGATAAAAAAAACGCGCCGCACAGAAGCACAAGAAGTCGCACGTTAAAAGTGGGTACAATTCGTGCCAAACAACACGATGTCCGTGCGCACAAAAACGCATCGCACCCATACCATAAAACAAAAAAGACGCCCGACCCGCGGACGTCCTTCCCATTTTTTGCAAAAAAAAAAGCC
>JBHAFG010000058.1:0-23484 GCA_041855945.1 Treponema sp.
ACTTCAAGGTTGCTGGAACAAAGGAAGGAATCACAGGCTTCCAGATGGACATAAAGATTGCGGGCGTTACAACCGAAATCATGAAGAAGGCGCTTGAACAGGCGCGCGTGGGACGCCTCCACATCCTTTCTGTAATGGAAAAGACGATAGACAGGCCTGCTCCTTTGAGTCCACGCGCTCCACAGATTCTTACAATGAAGATTCCTGTAGACAAGATTGGCGCTCTCATAGGACCTGGCGGAAAGAACGTAAAGGCGCTTTGCGCGCAGTATGATGTTACAATCAACACCGACGACGACGGAACTGTTACAATCTATGGAAAGAACGGAATCGCCGCGGAAGAGGCAAAGAAGGCCGTAAAGGGCATAACTGAAGATCCGGAGGTTGGAACTGTATATCAGGGAACTGTAAGACGAATCATGGACTTCGGTGCGTTCGTTGAAATTCTTCCTGGAAAGGAAGGACTCTGCCACATCTCAAAACTTTCAAAGCAGAGGGTGGAGAAGGTTGGCGACGTCCTGAAGGAAGGACAGGTGATTCCTGTAAAACTTCTTGAAGTTGACAAGATGGGCCGCCTGAACCTCTCATACATCGACGCCCTGTAAAAAAAACGGCCATGTAAATGAAATGGTCTTGAATAAAAACCTTGCGCGCACCGAATGGTGCGCGCAAGGTTTTTTTTATGCGAAGTTCTTGCATGGAAGTTTTACAGGGTTTTTATGAACCTTTCAAAGGCGAGAAGCCCTTCTTCCGTCTGCTTGTACACGCCCGCGTCAGAAAGAACCCGTGAGAACACTTTTCCCACTTCCTCCTGCAATATTCCGTCTATGTTTTCCTCGGTGAACCTGTATTTATCGCGGAAGCCGTCAACCCATTTTTCGTGTGAAGCCGCTTCTGGAATTTTTTTCATGTCCCTTCCGTGCAGGATGCAGTCCTTTAGAATCTCAAGTTCACCTTTCAGCCTGCTTGGAAGGACTGCAAGGCCCATCACTTCTATAAGCCCTATGTTCTCTTTTTTTATGTGGTGCAGTTCGGCGTGCGGGTGGTAAAGTCCAAGCGGATGTTCATCTGTTGTGATGTTGTTCCGTAAAACAAGGTCGAGTATGTATTTTTCTCCATTCCTTGAGGCGATCGGCGTTATGGTGTTGTGCGGAGTGCCGTCCGTTTCTGCAAAAAATGAACGCATCCTCGTCGGTATGGTTCTTCCATTTAAGAAGAATGTGTTCCGCAAGTCTTGCAATCTCCTCGCTGTCCGTGGAGGAAAGCCTTATTACGCTCATCGGCCATTTTACGATTCCAGCCTCCACTCTGCCAAATCCTTCCACGCTGAATTTTTTTATTGTTTCCGCCCTGTTCAGAGGGAATGTGTATGCTCCGCCCTGGAAATGTTCATGCGTCAGTATCGAGCCTCCTACAATCGGAAGATCCGCGTTGGAGCCTATCGTGTAGTGCGGAAAAAGCCGTTCAAAGTCGAAGAGTTTTCTGAAAGTCCGTCCGTCGATCACCATGGGCGTGTGTTTTTTGTTGAACACGATGCAGTGCTCGTTGTAGTAGACGTATGGAGAGTACTGGAACGCCCATTCCTCGCCGTCAATCTCTATGGGAATTATCCTGTGGTTGTTGCGCGCGGGATGGTCTGCGCGTCCGGCATAGCCTTCGTTTTCAGCGCACAGAAGGCATTTTGGGTAGCCGCCCTGTTTCTGTGTTTTTGCGAGCGCGATGGCCTTTGGATCTTTTTCGGGCTTTGAAAGGTTTATCGTCATGTCCAGAATTCCAAAGTCGGTGCGGGTGTTCCACTTTAGGTCTTTTTTGATTCTGTACGTCTTTATGTAGTTTGAGTTCCTGCTCAGACTGTAGTAGTAGTCCGTGGCGTTTTCTGGAGATTTTTTGTATTCCTCCCAGAACCTGCGCTGCACTTCCGATGGGCGCGGCATCATTGCGTTCATAAGTTTTCCGTCAAAGAGGTCGCGGAACGTCACGCTGTCTTCCTGCATGAGTTTTTTCTCATGCGCGAAAGAGCATAGGGAGTCGATTATTTCTTCAAGGCTTTCCGAATTTTCATCTGTCTTTATGAAATCCTCAAGTCCTTCCTCTGGACCGTCCATTTTGAAAATTTCAAAAATCTGGTTCCGGCTGTATGAAAGGTCCTCCTTTTCCATCAGGTTTGAGTCAAGCCCGTAGGAAAGGAGCCTGTAAATGCATTCTGTAAGTTTCATCTGGATCTCCAGTCGTTAGATTATTTTTACGCTTCCTTCGTTTCGGATTTTAAGGATGTGGCACGAGCCCTTTTTGAACACTTCCTCAATCTGGCTTCTGTATGCGTCCACAAAGTCGTTCTGTACGAACGCCTGTATTGTTCCCGCAAAACCTCCGCCGTGGACCCTGCACACGCCCTTGCGCCCCTCCGCTCCTTTTTCGGTGTGAAGGATGTGGTCGCTTACCGCCAGGGCAAGGCTGATGTTCTGGTTTTCAGGCTGCTTTGTGGCGTATATGTTCTGAAGGAATTTGTAGGAGCTGTTTCCAGACGCCTTGATGAAATGGAGGAAGGCCTGGAAGTTTCCCGATTCAAGGCTTTCCTTTGCTTTAAGCACGTTTTCCTCCTCGTTGAAGAAGTGCAGCGCGCGGAGTATCGCCCTGTCCGTGCATTTTTCCCTTAGTCCGCCCATGTTCCTGTAGAATTCCTCCACGTCCACGCTCCTTAGGTGTGTTTTTCCAAAGAATTCACACACGCTCCTCATCTCCCTGGGAATCGCCGCGTATTCGTCGGTAAGGTCAGCGTGGCTTCCGCCGGTGTCCACTATGCAGAGGCTTGTTCCGAAATCCTCGAAATCCACGTTTATTTTTTCAACTTCAGGATTTTCCGGGTCCTTGAAGTCTATTTTTATGAGGCCTCCTGTGCTGCTTGCAATCTGGTCCAGAAGTCCAGACGGTTTTCCAAAATATACATTTTCCGCGAATTTTGAGATTTTTGCGATTTCCGTCGGCGAAATTTCAGCGTCGTTGAAGAAGTGGTTTACAATCGTTCCAAGCGCGTTCTCGAACGCCGCGGAGGAGGAAAGTCCCGAACCCTGGAGGACAGTGCTTGTCATGTAGCAGTTGAATCCGCCGATTTTCCTTCCTTCCTCCATCATTCCCTTGAGTATCCCCTTTATGAGGGCGGTGGTGGTTCCTTTTTCCGCCTGCGCGAATTTCAGGTTTTCCGTATCTACGAAGAAAGGCTCGTAGCCTTCTGAAATCACGCACACCTTCGGGTCTTCGCGCCTTGAGGCCACGCACAGAACGTCCATGTTCACGGCGGCGGCTATCGCCATTCCGTGCTGGTGGTCTGTGTGGTTTCCAGAAATTTCTGTGCGTCCCGGACTTGAAAAAAGTGATACGCTTCCGCCCTTGAAAATTTCCATGAACTTTTCAATCGAGCCGAGAATCCGTTTTTTCTGGCAGGGAACAAGGTTTTCATCCACGTAAAGTGCCTTGAGCCTTGCGTCAAGTTCTCCGCCTTCAATCTTTTTTATGAGTTCTTCTGGATTCATGTTTTCTCCTACGCCTTCGCGGTTTTTGCCGCAAGCCTTACACATTCATACGCTCCGTCGTATGCTCCCTGTTTTTTCAGTTCGTCGATTCTCTTTGCGATGTGCTCGATTATCTCGCCGTCCTCAAGGATTCTGTCCAGCATTGCGTTTATCGAATTTTCTGTCGGACATTCAAATGTTCCATCTCCCAGTTCCTGCGAGTCGATCGCCCCGTATACCTCGTGGCCTCCTATGTGCCGCATGAATATTTTTGGAACGGGGTAGTAGGCAAGTTCGCTAGGTTTTGTAACAAGCCAGTCGCTTTCTGGAATGAGAAGGTTTGTCGCGTATACCGCCCTGAACAGGTCTTCGTTGTATACTGCAAATATTCCGGCTCTGTCCGTCTGCCTGAGTTCCGCCGTGAAGTCCTTGAGTTTTTCGTACTCGTTGAAGAATTCTGTAACTTCGCCCAGATTTATCTTCGAGCAGAGTTTTTCGTACACGTCCTTGTGGTCGCCAAAATTTATGAAGAGCGAGGCTCTTCCCGCCCTGACGTATGGAAGCAGGTGCTTCACCATTGAAAGAAACATTTCAAAGCCCGCTCCAGCCCCTCCTACTGTAAGGAGGAATCGGACAGGTTTTCCGTTTCCTGCCCTTTCGATTCTTCTTCTGTTGTCATCCTCAAGGTTTACAAGAAGTTCGTGGTCAACGTATCTTCCAACCATTTTTATCTGGTCTTCGGGGATTCCCTTGAGGGCTTTTTTGTCGAATCCATTTAAAATCTTGTAGCCAAGGTAGGCGAACGGGGTCTGGACGGCGTGCACCGCCCCTTCCGAAAGGTGAAGTCCCATCGGCCAGTTGTCAGGAATGGCGTTCACCACGTTTGTCATTCCGGCGTGAACCGCAGCCTGCGACGGCCATACGTGGGTCGCTATGTACGGTATGTGTTTTGGAATGTTCCTGAAAATAGGTTCAAGGAGTTCGCTGTTCTTCTGGTCCTTTGCGTTGTATGTTATTTTTTTAAAGCCCTCGCTGTTCAGCGGCTCCCATACAAGCCTGTTGAAAAGCCTGCTTTTCTGGCTGAGCCTGCTTGCGGTGCTGTACATCTTGTTCTGTTCCCTTATCATCTTGGAGCCTGCGGCGTCAAAACTTGCAAGGTCCAGCCAGTACGGTTTGAATCCGAGGGCCTTCGCGCAGCTTGCCATTGCGATTGAAATTCTGTAGTGTCCGAATCCCATGCGTATGTTTCCAACTATTAGCGCCCTCGGGTCGAAGTTTTCGTTTTCTTCCGCGAACACTATGTTCTGTGTGTCAAGAAAGTCCAGCGTTTCTATGGGGGAGAACGCCAGCCTGTAGTCTGAGTCGCTGTCGTCGCCGTATTTTTTTACGTACCGCGCCTTTGATTTTTCAGCCGCCCTCAGCGTCTTTGAGTCTATTTTGTTTCCGAATATCACGCTTGATCTGTCCATATTTCTACTCCTCTATGATTCCTTTGTCTATGTTGTATGTGAATGTATGTTCCTTTCCGTCAAGGATGTATTTTACGTCTATCCTGTCTTTACGGGTTTCAAAGCCAAGAGGTTCCGCCTCCCTGAAAAGTTTAAGCGCGTTTTTTAAAAGGGATTCCTGCTTTTCTCCGTATGTCTTTGGGTTGTCGCTCGTCATAAGGAGGCTTCCAAACAGGGCGTTTATCGTGGTCAGTGCCTTTCGCTGTTCGATTCCCATCTTGATGTTGTCGTCGCGCAGCAGGAACACGTCCGGGTCGTTCAGGAATGTTTTTCCGTCGAATATGCTCCTGTATATCGTGTTCCTGAGGGTAACCTTTGTGGAGATTCTTTCTCTGTGCATCTTCCTCATGTACCACACGTCGTCGAATATCAGGGAAACGTCCGGTCCTATCCTGAGGTAGTCGAAGTTTTCAAAGCTGTTCGACACCACCGCTCCACAGCCAAGAATCAGTTTTTCTCCAAGAACCTCGCGGAGCAGGCTGTACGCCCTCTGGGCGGTCTGCGCCCTGCTCATTGATTTTGCGGGAACCATGCTCGCGGCGTAAAGGAAGTCCAGTTTGAAAAAGTCAAATCCAAGGTCCATGTAGTATCCCAGGAACTTCCTTACGTATTCCTCCGCCTCTGGAACGTCAAGGTCGAGGGCGTAAAAATGCGACCAGTTCGCGCCTGCCTTCAGGGGTTTTCCGTCTGCATCCTTTACAAACCAGTCCGGGTGGTTCCTGAACACCTCTGACTTTGTTTCCGCGGCGAAAGGCGCGAGCCATATTCCGGCTTTCAGACCGCGCGAATGTATGTCTTGAACTATTCCAGAAAGCCCATTCGGAAACTTCCTTTCGTCTATCTTCAGCCAGTCGCCCACATTCTGTTCAAATCCATCGTCAATCTGGAAAAGTTCAAAGCCGTCTGACGCCTCGTCCAGCGCCTTTCTGATTTTTTTCTCGTCTATGTCCTGGTAGTGGTTGTACCAGCTTGTGTATCCAAAAAGTTTTTTTGCTTTTGGGGGAGTGAAGTGTGAAAAATATTCTTCGCTTCCTTTCTGTATGTCGTCCGATATTATGTAGTCGTAGATTTTTACAGATTCGCCTTTTTTGAGTGAAATGTTTTCAACGTCGCTTTTTAGCACGGCGATGCTGCGCTTTTTGTGGTGTTCGACTATGAGGTATGCGTTCTTGAAGTTCAGGCTGGCGATGAAAAAAGGATTTTTTCCCTTTACGTAGCTTAGGTCGAATCCGTGGAACACGTTCCTGTCGTAGTCGTAGAAATACGCGTCTCCATACTGCGGGAATGCGAACGTCCTGTTCAGTATGCGTGGAAGCCTGTTCGCGTCTTTGAGTTTCTGGGCGTAGGAATACTCAAAACTGTCCGTCCATGACTGGTAGCCGTTCACAAAAAAAAGGTCGTCCTTTCCATACGCGTGTGGAATTTCTTCCATTGCGACTATGAGGTCAAGGTCTTTTTTAGCCTGCACGCCGACTTCCATCCTTGCGCCGTTCTTTGACTCTGAAATTTCAATGTCCTCGTTTGAACTCTCAGCGATTTTTTCAGTTCCGTCAATCCTGTATGCGATGTACATAAATTTTCCTTCCTTAAAAATTGGTCTATAAAAATTCAGCGTTTCCGCCCTGTGTATTTAATTCTGCTGGCTCTTTTTTACGGCCTTTAAAATCAGTTCCACAAGAACGTCAATCTGCCTCGCCTTGTCGACGCTGTTGTCCTGTTCAAGCACGTCGGGTGAGGAAAGGTACTTGCAGAGGTTCAGGAGCGAATGGGTGGTTGAATAATAGAAGAGTTTCACGTCCTCGATTTCATTTACCGTTCCGTCCGCGAGTCCTTTTTCGTATGCCTTCCTGTATATTTCCAGAAACTGTCCTATCCTGTCCTCGTATTCGCCCTTTCCCGCGTCCGACTCCATGAGGAGGTACGCGTCCAGCTGGTTTACAAACTTGAAGTAGTCGGGGTTGCTCCTGAACACTTTTGGAAAAACCGTGTAGAACGCCTCCATCTGTCTTGCCCCCGTGAGTTTTTCGTCGAAGTCGAAGTAATATTCAAAGACCTCTTTCGCAAGGTTCACGGAAACCTTAAGGACTATGTTCTGCTTTTTCTTGAAGTACCGGTACAGGGTCGCCTCTCCTATCCCCACGTTTTTTGCTATGTCGCTCATCGTGACGTTTGTAATGGAACTTTTAAGGAAGAGCGCCGTGCTTTCCTTTATTATGAAGTTCATCGTGTTGTCTTTAAGTTTGTTCATTTACTTTCCCCTGATTTTCATATTGATAGATTGTCTATCAATATGAAGTCTTATCTATAAAAATAATACAGCAAAATTATGCCTTGTCAACTCAAATTTAAAAAAAATGTAGGTGTTGGAGCGTGTTGGAGCGTGTTGGACTAAGTTTTTTTTATTTTTAAGGGGAGGAGTGTGCGCGGAGGCACAGAAACGGGGTTTTTGGATTAAAACTTGAATGGGGAAGGCCTGAGCGACGCATCCTGCGGAGGGGACTCAGGATGCGTAAGGGGAATTTTACGCTATAGGTCTGAAACCGGAATCCTGTACACGCTTCCGCAGTTCCTGCATGAAATTTCAAGCGGATCCGGACCGTTTTTCCGTATGTCGTCCAGTTCCGATTTTGGAAGGTTTCTTATGTGCGCCTTGAAAGTTTCCTCGCCGCACGGACAGTCGTAGCGTATTTCTCTTTTCAACGCAATCGTTGGCTTGAATTCCCTGAAAAGTCCGTAAACCAGGTCCTCGAAGTTTCCTTTTTCGCTGAACCATGTTCCAAGTGATGGAGATGTGCTGAACGCGTTTTCCGCCCGCCTTAAAAGCCCGTCGTCCGCCTGTTTGTCCGAACCGCTTTTTCTGTTCGCTCCTGATACGAGTTTTCCGCCCGTCGCGGGCATTACCTGAAGGAACATTCCGCCGGCTCCTGTAACTTTTCCGTTCCTGTCAAAAAGAATGGACGAGTTGAACGCCGTGGAAATCTGTTCCGACTGCCTGTAGTAGTGCGCTATGTTTTCCGCGATGTTTCCGCCGTCCACTTCAACCGTGCTGGAAAAAGGCTCCCTGTCTTCTTTGTGGAGCACCGAAACCGAAAGAAAGCCGTTTCCAAGAAACTGACCGAGGTTCCAGTTTTCAAGCGGTTTTTCAAGTTTTATGTTTTCGTTGTATAAAAATCCCCTGACTGTTCCACGCGAGTCCGCCTCAACCTGCCAGCCCTTCGCAGGACCGTTTCCCTCGTATTTGAGGGTGAGCCTTTCCTGTCCCTTCATCATAGGTATCATCAGGGCGCCGCATATCGACGCTTCGCCAAGAATCATCGTTTCAAGTATTCCAAGTCCGTGCTGCAGCCTCATCTGGTTTACAAATCTTGTTCCGTGGAAGAGGGCGCCGCGGATTCTTCCGTCCGCCATGACGAAAACCGCCATCTCGTCTTTTTCAAGAGAGTCTATGTGCGCCTTCAGGGCTTCGTCGTTCATTTCTATTCTGTTCATGTTTTTCCTTAAAAAAAATAATTGCGCGGAGATTCCGGACGTTTTTTTTAGCGTCCGTCTCCGTATTCGTCTTCACATTCCCTTGAATTTTCAGGTTTTTCTTCAAGAATTTCAGAATCCCCGTCCTTTTTTCCAGTTTTTTTTGAAAAGGATGTTGGAGAGGGTGTGTGGGAATACTGTCTTCTCATCATCGAATAATATTCGCCGTCGTCCATGACTTTTAAATCCCTTGGATCTTCTAGATGTTCACCGAATGGCTTTCGTTCTTTTCGTGGACGTAGCGTATGAAGTCTTCGATTTTCATGGTCTTCTGTTCAAGTCCGCTTGACTGCCTGAACCTGACTGTAACGGTTCCTTCATTCTTTTCGTTTTCGCCCACGACAAGTATGTATGGAGTTTTATGCTCCTTTGTGATGACCTTGATTTTCTGCCTCATGTTGTCGTCGGAAAGATACGCGGCGGATCTTATGTCCGCGCCCAGAAGGGCGTCGTTCACGGTTTTTGCGTAGCCGTCGAAGGCGTTTGACACCGGCACTACCGCCGCCTGTTCAAATGCTAGCCATGTCGGGAAGGCGCCCGCGAAGTTTTCTATGAGGATTCCAAAGAAGCGTTCTATTGAGCCGAGTATTGCCCTGTGCAGCATTACAGGATGGTGCTTAAGGTTGTCGGCGCCTATGTATGTCGCGTCAAGGCGTTCAGCGGAAGGAAGCTGGAAGTCCGCCTGTATTGTTCCGCACTGCCATTCCCGTCCTATGCAGTCGTAGAGTTTGAATTCGAGTTTTGGACCGTAGAACGCGCCTTCTCCGGGCTGTATTTCGTACTCAAGACCCGCCTCCGCGCAGGCGTCGGCGAGCGCCTTTTCCGCCTTCTGCCATGTTTCTATGTCGCCCACGTGGTCGTCAGGCATTGTCGAGAATTTTACAACCAGATTGTCGAAGCCAAAGTCGTGGTATACGTTTTTAAGCAGTTTGCAGAATTTTGCGACTTCAGGGGCCACCTGGTCTTCCGTGCAGATTATATGCGCGTCGTCCTGTACGAAGCCCCTCACTCGCATTATTCCGTGCAGTGTTCCAGAAGGCTCGTTCCTCACGTCGTGTCCGAATTCCGCGAGCCTCATCGGAAGATCCTTGTACGACCTCAGCTTGCTCTTGAATATTTCAAGCGCGCCAGGACAGTTCATCGGCTTTATCGCAAAAATACGCTTTTCAGATTCAGTGATGAGCATGTTCTTCTGGTAGTGTCCCCAGTGTCCTGATTTTTCCCACAGTGAGCGCGGCATTACCGCCGGAGTGTTTACCTCAAGGTAGCCGTCGCGTCTCACCATCTTCCTCATGTAGTCCTGTATGACCGTGTATATGGTCCAGCCGTTCGGATGCCAGTAAATCTGTCCCGGATTTTCAGGGTCAAGGTGGAAGAGGTCCATCTCAACGCCAAGTTTTCGGTGGTCGCGTTTTTCAGCCTCGCTGAGCATCGTGAGGTGGTCCTTGAGGTCATTTGGCTTTTCAAAGCAGAGCGCGTATATTCTTGTAAGCATCGGGCGTTCCGAGTCGCCCCGCCAGTACGCCCCGGCAATCTTGTGCAGTTTGAACGCCTGAGCGTTTATTTCCTTTGTGCTTTGAACGTGCGGTCCACGGCAGAGGTCGAGGAAGCCTCCCTGCCTGTATGTCGTGATTTTTTCGCCCTCTGGAAGTTCGTTTATGAGTTCAACCTTGTAAGGCTCGTCCGCAAAAGTTTTCAGCGCGTCGGACTTTGTTGTTTCCGTGCGCACGAATTCTGAATTTTCTGAAAGGATTTTCCTCATTTCCTTTTCTATCGAGGGAAAATCCTCCTCGCTTAATTTGGTGCCGGCAGGGAAGTCGAAGTCGTAGTAGAATCCGTTGTCTATCGCAGGTCCGATGGCGATTTTTGTACCCGGAAACAGTCGTAGAACCGCCTCTGCCATAACGTGAGCGCATGAGTGTCGTATTGTCTGCAATTTTTCGTCAGCCATTTGAAATACCTCTTTGTACACCAATGAAAATAGTCCAATCATTATAATGCTCTATCAGTTGAGTGTCAATTTTGCGGTTTTTGAAAAACCTCGCGTGAAAAATCTTGCGTGGAATGTCTGTTTTTTTGCTTGACTGCGCGTTCATTGTCCGCTATATTTACCATCAGGTGAAACTATTGGGGGTGCACCGGTTTCGACGGATGTGGGAAAGCATTTACTGCAAGTAGGTGTCAAGGTACCTTGAACTGCGAAATCAAATAACTGCAATCTTCAACAGAAAAGAAGAAGATTCTTCTGAAGAACAGTTTGCTCTTGCCGCGTAAGCGGCGAGCACGGAACTCATGTGGTGCTGTTCCTAACTTCATGAAGTTCTGACGCCAACAGGAACTTGTTGCGTGCCGCGTCCAGCCGGTACGCAAGACGCAATGCTGGAATAAGGAAAAGACGCTTGTCATGCTGCTACCTTTTCCCGACAAACACCTCGCATGACTAAACCTGTAGACGTATCTGGTTTACACACCCGGACGCGGGTTCAATTCCCGCCATCTCCATAAAGGCCGTAGGATTTTCAAGGTTCTGCGGTCTTGTTTTTTTTTAAACGGACTTTTTCAGGTGCATCCCTTCTTGCCGGAAGAGGGCGGTGCGTTCATGCGGCCTTAAAAAAAACTCTTGCTTTGGCATTTGCTTTTTAGTGCATGGCATGGAGACAAAAAAAAGACCGTCCATGTTCGAGTGAACTCAAGGACGGTCCGTGATTTTATAAAAACGAATATTATATGAAATCAGTGCTTTGGGCCGAAACGCTTCAGCATGGCAACGGCGTTTCTCTTTCCGTTGTATACAAATCCGCCGTTCCAGTATTCAAGCGCCGCGAAAAGGGCGTTCCCGCCGTCCTGGGCGTCTGATTCCTTTGTCTTGAAGGAAACGTAGTCGGCGAGTTTTTCGTAGTCCTGGTTGTGCAGGCACGAAAGCCTCTTCCTGTTGAATTCATTCCATTTTTCAAGATCCTTGAAGCCCTCTCCCTCGTCCTGTACGATTACGTGGGCGTGCGTAGGGCTGAACGAATACCATACCGTGACCTTCTTGTTTATGTCGCAGTGGTTTCCGTGCTTTACACCGTTCTTTATGACCTCGCTTATCTGCTGTTCAAGAAGGTTCAACTCCTTGATTTCCGAAGGCGCGGACTGGACGATCAGCAGGGTGAAATACCTGATCTGTCTGAAATCAGAAGGAAAGTCCTTTCTGAGCATATTTGTCTTGTCGAACAAAGGATCGTTGTCGTCTGAGCGTAATTCTTTGATCTCTAGTTCATCCATAATTAATACTCCTGAATTTTGTAATTTTTTTTTAAAGCCTACTCTTTTACCATCAGCAATGCTTCTTCAACGCTGTTTGCAATCGGGAAATAGCCCATGAGTTTTGTAAGTTCGATGACCTTCTTTACAGAACCGTGGATATTCGAGATTGCCAACTTGAGATTCATTTTTTTAATCGTAGAACTGATGTAAATAAGAGCACCGATTCCAGAGGAGTCGATGTAATCCACCTGCTCAAGATTGATGATGAAAATCTTGATGTTCTTCTCGATCATCTTCATCACCAATTCCTTGAGTTTGTAGGAATTATAGAGATCCATTTCTCCATTTACATCGATAATGTAAACATCTCCATTCTTACGTATTTTTAGTTCCATAAGGTCGCTCCTTATCCCTGTATTTTAACGACCAGTAGACTCTGGTCGTCGTATTGCTGTGTCGTACCACAGAATTTCTTGACACTGTCTTTCACCTTGTTGGCAATGTCTTTTCCGGACAATTTACAATTGCCCTTTATAACCTTCTCAAGATTTTCGATGGAGTACTGGACTCCGTTTCCATTCAAGCATTCCAGGATTCCATCAGTGCAGGTTACAATGATGTCTCCGGCCTTCACCGAAATGTCGATATCTTTATAGGATGTTGTTTTTTCAACACCAAGGGGTTCACAGTCAACCGAAAGTTTCTTGAAGCTTCCGTCGGCGGCAGAGTAGAGGAGCACTGGGTTTGTTCCGCAGGTTGAAATCTGCGCCGTGTTCTCCACGCTGTTGTAGTTTATGAGCGACACGCTCGCAAAGTGGTCCATGCTGTTGTTCTCTGAACATATGGCGCGGTTTATCCATTCAAGAAGCGTTGCCGAGGACTGGTTTGTGTTTGCTATCAGCCTCAGCATGGCGCGGATCATTATCATTATTACAAGGGAATTCATTCCCTTTCCCGCCACGTCCGCCATCACGAACGTTATCCTGTCCTTCCTGTATGGAATTATGTCGTAGTAGTCGCCGCACACGTTTTCCGTCGCCACGGAATATTTTCCGATGGACATCTTGTTCACCACGGGAAGCCTTTCTGGAAGCATGGTCTTCTGGAATTTCGTTGCGATGTCGCCTTCCTTTGTAAGTTCCGTGTGCTCTGCGTATGAGAGGAAGCTTCTGAGAGGTCCCATTGCCGTAGCAACGGAATCCGCAAGCGCAACCGCCTTGCCGAACGTTTCCTCGCTGAACGCCTCCCTTCCTGGTTTTCTTGAAAGGCAGAGCAGCGCCACGTTCTCTCCGGCGTATGAAACCGGCGCGAATATGTATGGGCCGCACTTGAGGAATTCCTCGGGTCCGTTCTGCACCACGTATCTGCTTCTGTGCGGTTCGGTGACGTTCACGGCTTTTCCCTCGGTGAACACGTCTCCAAAGCAGTTTCCCTTGAGGCTGAACTGAGAGAATTTGAAGTTTGTTTCAACCCTTATGGGCTTGTGCGGAAGGTCTTCGGGGAGTTTGTATGGAGGCGGGAACGAGCCCGCTATGCTTTTTACTGCCAGAACGTTGTCGAATTCGTCGAACGTGAGGATCGCCGCACCGTCGGAAGATGTCTTTTCCGCGCAGTATTTTGCAATGAACTCAAAGAACGAGGCCTGCGCGTCCTCGGAGTTGAAGAACGACGCGGTCTTAAGCGTTACTTCCCTGGTTGTGTTTATCCTGTCCTCAAAGTCCTCTCGCATCTGGGCGAGGGCTTCCGCGTCTACAAGGTCGGGATTCCTGTTCTCGTTTTTTTTCTGCCTCTCCTTCTGCTCCTTCTTTTTCCGCGGATCCGATATTGCAAGCACGAACGCGTACACAATCAGAAGGAATTCAGACGCAAGGAGGGTCAGCACGAGGTATGAGAGTTTTTGGTTCTTGTAGGTGTATAGAAGACCTGCAATTGTTATTCCGATTACCAGATAGAACACAAACGATACTTTTGATGTGTTTCTAATCTTAGACAGCAGGAGCAGGATGAAAAGCAAAAGACCCGCTGCGGCCGTCACAAGAATAGGAATATTTACGAAAGAATCAATAGTGGGATCCAAATTTATACTCCTTTCACTTATTTAAGGTCTTAGAACAATGATAACATCGAAATATTTAGTCGTCAAGTTTTAGAGTTTTTATTCGACGTCTATTTTTTCAGATATGCCCCTTTCGTGCACGGTTATTTTGCGTTTTATTATGATTTTTTTCACAATGTTCTTCAGCAGTTTGAGCGCGGTGAGCCTGTATTCCTGCCTTATGTCGCTTACAAGAGTGTCGAGCGGCACGTCTCCCAGTTTGCGTTTCAGTTCGTCCCAGAATGTAACGGTCCATACATAGAGGTCGCTTTCCGTCGCACCCCTGATGTATTTTTTTATCCTGTGCCGTTCAATGGTCTTTATGACGGGAGTGTATACTGTTTCATACCACGAGGTTATCGCCTCTTCCATTGAAATTTCGTCGGTCCTTCCCTGGTTTATGAAGTACTTGTGGGTCAATATGTGCTGCCAGATGTTGTCGTACTGGCCTGGACTTGTGAAGTCAAGGCTCCAGCAGTCCGTTATGTCGCCGAAATTCGTCTCAAAATAGAAATTCTTTTTTTCCCATGCGACAATCTGCTTTATCATTCCGGGAAGCGTCCGTACGGGGGAAAGCCTTATCTCCGTCTGGAGCGAAACCACGTCCGCGTCTATGAACTCCACGCCCTTCGACTTTGCGACGGACACCCTGTGGTTTCCATCGCGCACGAAATAAAGTCCGCCAAGTTCATACACGTGTATTGGAGGCAGCACCACGTCCTTTATGACCGCCTCGTCCACGTGCTGCCAGCGTTCGCGCAGGAATGAGTTTTTAGGAAGGAACTGGTTGTCGAAGTCCTTGTACCGCCCCTCGCTTCCTACTATCTGGGAAATCGGAATGGTCTTCATTCCCATGTATGTCTGCCCCTGCGGTTTTATTATGTCCTTTATCTGGTTGAACGAAATCATCTTGGCCTCCTCCGGGTTCAGAAGGTGCTGTATTTCGTTTATGAACGCCTTGTTCCGTGCCTTTACAAAGTCCGACTCTGTTTCTGGTAGCATATTTTCTCCATTTTTTTTATGTTTTTTGTCCTATAATTTTTCTTTTGTTTCATTTTCTGTTTCTTCCATGTTTAATTCAATGACGTGGTGGGCGTATGCGTTTGCGACGATCGTTCCACCCAGTTTCCCTGCGCGTTCCGACCTCTGGTCGTATAGGTGTATGTGTCCGTGCACCATGAGGGCGGGCTTGAATGTCCTTAGAAACCAGTTGAAGCATGGAAAACCCACGTGGCATGGGTCGTCCATGTCGTGGAAGCCAAGGGGGGTCGCGTGCGTGAGGAATATGTCAAGGAATCTTCCATGCACAATCCTGTTGTAAATGAGCCTTGGAATCATCTTGACCAGCTGCATTTTCATCTGGGCGTCGGTGTACTGGCAGAGTCCGCCGTTGTAGTTCCTTGAACCTGATGCCCCGGCGATGAGGAGTGGAGTGTGTCTTTTTCTTGACGGGTGCGGCACTTTAAGGACCGACGAAACCGCCCTGAATCCAACATATACCGCTCCGTGTCCATGGTCCCTTCCCTTTGTTCCAAAACTCTGTGAGGCGAGCGTTTCCGCCGCGTTTCCTATCGAGGATGACTGTGTGTGCGAGCCTTGGTAGAACTTGAACTCCTTCAGGTCGTGGTTTCCGAACACGAAGTACGTGGGCCTGTTGAAGACCGTTACAATGAAGTCTATGTAGTCCATTGGAAGGTCTCCCGCGCACAGTATGAGGTCTATGTCCGGGAAATTCTTTTTCGCCCCGTTGCTGTATATGAGAGGGTCTATGTAGTCCGATACGCAGAGAATCTTCATCGTTCAAGCCTGTTTTCCGCGTTCGATTTCGCGGATTTTACCTATGCAGTTCAATTTTTCCCTCTAATTACTTGCAGTCAAGTATGTATTCAAGTTTTTCCTTTCCGACAAGTTCGACTGGTCTGTTCTCCGCGAACTTTACGGCGACCCGCGTGAATCCCGCGCTGTTTATTACGAATGAATTGGTGCAGCCAAGGTTTTTTGCCTCGTCCATCGCGCCCCTTACAACCGAGTCCTCGATCGGCTCCGGGTCACGGTAGAACAAAAGAAGCTGGGCCTGTTTTCTTACGCTCCTCCAGTCGCCGTCCTTTCCCTGTATCGCCACAAGTTTTGCGTGGTTCTTTCTGGATTCCGCCTGCTGCACGGAAAGCCTCAGCCCCTTTTCCGTCGCCCGCCTGCATATTTCAAGGAATTCGGCGTCTGAACTTGTAAGGTAGTCCTTTATCTGGTCGTTTGTCTGGAAGTCCTTGTATTCGTTCAGTTTTTCCGCAACGTCGCGGAAGTTTCTGTTTCTTCTTGCGATCATCTCCCACTGTTCTATCGCCTTGTCGATTTTTCTTGTCTTTTCGTAGCAGGCGGCAAGGAAGTATCTTGCGTAAATGGTGTCGTTGTTGGTTCCATTCTTGTCGATTTCTATCGCGCGCTGAAGGTCTATCTGTGCGCTGTCGAGCCTGTTCGCCATCATGAAGCAGGTGCTGCGCTCTATGAGGGCCTTCTGCTTGAACTCAGGGGAGCGCTGCGCCTTCTCGAACGCCTTTATGGCTTCTCCGTACGACTTCAGTTCCTTCAGGAGTTTTCCAAGATAGTAGTAGCATGAATATTCCTCGGAGTTCAGGGAAATCGCAAGGTCCAGTTCCTCCTTCGCCTCCTTGAACTGTTTTCCAAGAAAGAGTATGTGTCCTATGGCCGCGTGAGCCTTTGAGTTCCTTCTGTCTATCTTGACGCATCTTCTGTAAAGTCCGAGCGCCAGGTCCCTTTCACCCTGTTCCTCCTCCAGTTTTCCCGCCTGAAAGAAGTTGTCCGCGTTTGAAGGATCCATTCTTGTAAGCAGGAGGTATTCCTTCAGCGCTTCCTGCGGATGGTTGTATTTCATAAGCAGCGCCGCGAATTCGCTCCTGAACTGAGCCTCCGGAAGTTTTTCGTCGAACAGGGCGTTCTCGTTCACGGTCTTGTATTCCATCAGGGCAAGTTCGCTCCTGTTGTCCGCCAGGTACGCCTTTCCAAGATAATAATGGGCGTGGAAGTCCCTGGGATCTTTTGCGATGAGCTGTTTTGCAAGTTTTGATGCGGCCTGCACCTTTCCCTGTTTCAGAAGTCTTTTTACGGTGTCTATCTTTTTTGGAGACACCACGGCACGCGCTATTAGTACCGACATGACGGCGACAAGCACCGTGGCCGCGACAACGATAATTACCATCTTTTTCTCCCAACAATAAACTTGAAGCCGATTATAATCCAAGTTCAAAAAGTTTTATAGGGGAGGAGCGTAAATATTTCAATCGATTTGGAAATGACGTTTTATTGCGCCCGCGTTCCAATAAATCCATTTCCAAAGATTCGTTTTACTGCTAGAATCTCCTGTATGATGGAAAAAAGAACGAAGGTATTTTTTTTCACGGTTGCAATCCTGTTTTCGCTTTCCAACGCGTTCTCGCAGACGGAGGGTGAGCGTCTTTTCAGGACGAACCAGGCGTTCCGCGCGGCGGAGGTCCTTGAGTCCGAGATTCTTTCGGGGAACGTCACCAAGGACACGTACAACTATCTTGGACTTTCTTATTTCCAGAACGGAGAATATGAAAAGTCCATGGACGCATTTGAACGCGGCATGAAAAGCCCCGTGTCTAACAAGAAGGTCATCTGCTTCAACCAGGGGAACGTGGCTTACGCCCGTGGAGACTACGCGAAGGCTTACTCGTGCTATTCCCTTGCCCTTGCGGTTTCATCGGACTTCTATCCCGCGCTTCTGAACAGGGCCAACTGCAGCCTTGCAAGCGCTGACTACGCCGCGGCCCTTTCCGACTACAGGACGTACATATCCCGCCTTCCCGACGACGCCCAGGCGGAAAGCATACGCAGGGTGATTTCGTATCTTGAGGAGCAGATTGCCTTCATGGCGGAGGAGGAAAAACGCATTGCGGCTGAAAACGAACGCATGCGTCTTGAAAACGAGCGCATCCAGGCTGAAATAGCACGCAAGCAGGCGGAAGAGGCCGCAAGGCTTGAGGCGGAAATGGCTCTTGAGGCTGAAAGAAGGCGCAAGCTTCTTGAGGAGGTCGCAAATTCCCTGCAGCAGACCGACACGATGAACATGACCGCCGGGGCGGAAACAGTCCTTGAATACGACTACGAATCCGAACTTGACTAGGCTTCGGATAAAAAATATTAAGCAATCTTTGTACAAAATTGGAGAAAAAAATGAAGAATTACCTTGATTTTTCAGGCGGAGGACTTTCCGCGAGGCTTACAAAAAAACAGAAGGCGGTAATCGCGGTTTCGGCCATGGCGGTGGCGGTTCTTGTTCTGGCCCTTGTCTTCAGGGGCTGCGCCTCGCGTTCTGCAAAAACAGAAAGGAACAACACGATTGAACTTGTAAAGATGTACATGGGAAGGGGCGAGTACGACCGCGCCCTCGACAAGATAGACGAACTTTTGATACGTAACAAGAAGGACGCGGAGGCGCTGGACCTTTTAAATCAGATTCTCCTTGCCAAAGGAATTTCCGGCGGAGACGGCGGCGCCTCATCCAAGAGCCTCAGGGTTGAGGTTGACACGGACGGACTTACCGAGGCTATGCGAAACTCCCTTGAATCCATGAAGAGCGAGATGGCAAGGAGCAGCAGGGCGGCGGAAGACTTGGTGCGCGCCCAGAAGGAGCAGGAGGAAAGACGCGTTTCGCTCCAGAAGGCTGAAGAGGCGAGGCTTAAGGCTGAGGCTGCTGAAAAAGAGGCTGAACGCAGGGCTTTGGAGGAAAGGCGCAGGGCGGAGGAGGCGAAGCGCAAGGCCGAGGAGGAGGCTCTTGCCAGGAAGAACGCCCAGCTGAAGAAGGAAATCGACGCTGTGAACGGCGAAATCCAGCAGGCGAAGACCGCCCTCAATTCGGGTAACATTGCAGAGGCTTTGAAGTATTTTTCAAACGCGGAGGGAAAACTTCCGGTTTCCGGCGGAGAGCCTTCTTTTTCCGCGTCCAAGTATTCCGAGATGGCGGGCCTTGTGTACGACGCTTCTGAAAAGGCGGGTTCGCAGGCTGAAAGGGAAAGGCTTGTTGAAAGGGCGGTTGAATACGCTGCAAAGGCGGTTGAAAAAGATCCAAAGGAGCCTGGCGCCAACTACATACTCGGACAGGACGCAATGGCGCGGAAAAACTACCAGAAGGCCATAGACTACTACACGAGGGCAATAAGCGGAGACGGAAAGAACTATGAATATTACTACAACCTTGGACGGGCTCAGTTCATGATGAAGAAATTCGCCGAGGCGAAAAGTTCGTTCACCACGGCCGCCCAGTTGAACCAGAATTTCGCGCCTGCAAGATACAATCTGGGGCTCACGAACCTCAGGCTGAACGACAGGCAGGGCGCAAAAAAAGAGTTCATAAGGGCGCACGACATAGATCCGCGCTACGAGAGGGCGTATCTTGAGGAGGGAAGGGTGCTTGTACAGTTGGGCGAATACCAGAACGCTATTGCCGCCTACCAGAAGGTTGTAGGGCTGAACAATGTGAACAGGGCTGCCCTGCAGGAACTCGGTTCGGTTTATTCCCAGGTTGGAAACTACGTTCTTGCGGAGGAGTCGTTCAGAAAGTCGCTGGCGCTGCTTCCCGCAGGCTCAAACGATCCGCTCACGTTCTACAACCTTTCCACAGTGCTTTTCGAGGGCGGAAAGCCTGCGGACGCGCTTTCCTATGCGAAGAGGGCGTACGACACAAGGGATTCAATAAAGGACGGCAACGCAAAGGTGAACATAGTGTACAACTACGCCCTTCTTTGCGAGAGGACTGGAAAATCCGACGAGGCCATAGAAAGGTACGCGGAAGTCCTCACCCTGAACCCGAACCACCTGAAGACCCAGATAAACCTTGGCGTTATGTACATGAACCTTTCGCCTCCAGACGCGGACATGGCGCTTTCCCTTTTTGCAAGGGCGTACAGCCAGGATTCAAAGAATTTTGAGGCCAACAACAACCTTGGAAGCGCCTACCTTGAAAAGAAGGACTATACAAACGCGATAAAATTCTTCCAGAACGCGCTGCAGATTGACCAGAAGAACAACGATGTCAGGTTCAATCTTGCGCAGGCGTTCGCAGGAGACAAGCAGTTCGACAACGCGAGGACCACGTATACTGAACTTTTGAGGCTCGATCCAAAATACTGGGACGCATACGTTGAACTTGGAAAGGTTTGCATGGCCTTGAACGACAGTCCATCCGCGGAAAAATATCTTGTCTACGTTGAGGAAAAAAATCCGGGCTACAGGGCGGGCGAGGTCAAGTCCCTCTTGAACCAGTTGAACCTGAAATAACTATTCCGTCCGTCTTACAAGGCTGAAAAGTTCTTCCCTTGTAAGACGGAAGTAGCATGGTCTTCCGTGCGGACAGTGGGGGTCTTTTAATGCAAGGGCTCCCCGCGCGATTTCTTCGGCGGTGGAGTCAAGCAGAGTCCAGCCGTCCTTTACGGCCGCCTTGCACGCCGTCATGGCGGCCATTGAGTATATCAGGTCTTTTGGAGAAACCTTCCTGTCGAATATGGCGTGTTCAAGGTCTTCTTCCGAACCCTTCCATCTTTCGTTCAGGCTTGTAAACTCCCATCTGCCTTCTTCCGCCTGGCGGCAGTTGAATCCTATCTTTGAAAGTTCTTCCCTTATCGATTCAAGGTAGCGGTCTTCGTTCTCATCCTTTGTTTCAACTACGTATGGAATCAGAAGGTTCTGGCGTTTGTCTTTTTCTTCCATGATCCTGTCGAAAATCATGCGCTCGTGGGCGGCGTGCTTGTCTATTATGTAAAGCGCCTTCCCTTTTTCCGCCACGATGAATGTTCCAAGCGCGCTTCCAAGAAAATGGAAATCTTCGTTTTCATAGGTTTTTGTCCTGGATTCAGACGGATTTTCCGCATCCGTGTAAATTCCTTCTTTCGGGGAGTACGGGGGGCTTTCATTTTCTACGGCAAGCTCTTCCCGAAGTCCGTTGTAGTTTCCTATTATTTTTTCCATTTCCGTCCGGATTTCAGAAAGACCGGATTTTTTTTGTGTAAAATCCACGCCTGCACTTGAATCGCCTTCGTTCAAGCCTACTTCATCCGTGGATTTACTAAAAAAAATATTTTGGCGTTCAGCGATCTTGCCTTGGATTCCGTAATTTTTTTGCGGACTTTCTGTTTTTTTCGCGTATATGTCTGAAAGCCTTCCGCCTGGGAATTTTATGCCTGCAAAAACTTCCCTTCCGTATGATGTTATTGTGTTTTCTGACGAGGCTTCGATTCCTTTTCCGTTTTTACCTGAAATTTCAGACCCGTGTTTTTTTTCTGATTCGGGTGTTCCAAAGTCGAATGTTCCTGCAGAAGGATGATTCCTTGAGGAAAAAAACGAGGACGCTGACGTTGAAAGACCTTCCCGTACGGAATGTTTTTCATCTGTTTTCTGTGTTTCCGCCACGCCCTTCATCGATGAGCCTGTGTATTCCGAGAAAAACGCGCGGAGTGTTGAACTTATTCCGTGGTGCAGGCTTGAAATGTCCTTGAACTTTACTTCCTTTTTTGCAGGATGTATGTTGAAGTCCACAAGGGCGGGGTTCACCTGTATGAATGCGGCCGCGACTGGAAAACTTCCGTTGGGGAAATAGCCCTGACCTCCGTATTCTATCGCCTGTACGAGGGCGTATTCCTGAATTTTACGTCCGTTTACAAAAATCGCTATGTCCTTTTTGTTTGACCTTCTGACCCCAGGCTCTCCGATTATTATCTTGAAAGACCAGTCGGGATTTTTCCCCTGTGAGCGTCCTTCCACCTGGTAAAAGAGGCTCCTGTTTTCCCTTGTTTCCGTTGCCTCCATGTAGCGGTCCTTGAGGCTCTGGTTTTTTGGAAGGTCAAGTTTAACCTCTCCGTCGGAGATGAATCTGAACGCTTTTTCGGGATGTGGAAGGCATTTTTCTATGAATGTGCTTTTGCAGAGGCTTCCTTCCGTGGCGTTCCTCTTTAAAAAAAGACGCCTTGCGGGAAAATTTTCAAAAAGACCTTCCGACTGTACTATCGTTCCCTCGTATTCCGCTGTTTTTTCCATTACGTGGTCTTCCGTGAGGGAGGCCATCATCTTCCAGCCGCCAGACGTTATGGAAAGCCTGCTTACAGCCGCTATGGATGCAAGGGCTTCCCCCCTGAATCCCAGTGTCGAGAGGTTCAGAAGGTCCGTTTCCGTCGAGATTTTGCTTGTGGAATGAGGACGGGCGCAGTTTTTTAGGTCTTCCTTTGTCATTCCGGAGCCGTTGTCTATGATTCTGACCTTTTCTATTCCACCGCCTGAAATTTCGACTGTTATGCTGTCGGCGTTAGAGTCTATCGCGTTGTCCATAAGTTCCCGGACGACGGCGTTGGGGCGGTCTATCACTTCTCCTGCCGCTATTTTTCTTGCGACTTCTGGATTGAGGGTTCTTACAGGACTTTTTTCGCTCATTGTCTAAGCCCCGCCTCTGGAACTCCGGAGGTTCCGTCTGAATCCACTCCTGAAAAAAGATCCAGTTCCGCGTGAGGATTTGCTTCACTTGAGGGCTGGTTCATGAGGATCTGTATTTTTCCCTCGATCCTGTCGATTTCTTTTTCAAGGCTTTTTGCAAGTTTTACGCCTTCCTCAAAGTCCCTGAGCGCCTCTTCAAGCGATATGTCGCTTCTTTTTATGTCCTGCGTGAGACTTTCAAGTCTTGCAAGGTTTTCTTCAAAATTTGCCATAAATTGCTCCATTTTTGCGCTTCCATAAATAACTAAAACGTTTTATGGAAAGCAGTCTTTTATTTTTTAAAAGGCCGATTGTTCAAGGCCTTCGCAAGATTCACAGTTCCTTTACACGGTTCTTTCGGTAACGGTCGCCCTTATTCTTCCTCTTGCAGGAACTATTTCAATCTCGCTTCCTTCATTCAGCTGTGAAGAGTTCCTTACGATTTCTCCTGTGCCGCATTTCCTTACCATTGAATAGCCCCTGTCGAATATCGTCTGAGGACTTGAACTTTCAAGAATGGCCGCACAGTTTTCAACAAAGAGCCTTGTGTCGCGGATTTTTAATTCCATTCCGGAAACAAGGTTTTCCTTTGCGTTGTCAAGCCGCTGCAGGAGGGGCTGTTCTATCGAGCGGAATTTCAGTTCCATTCCGTCGGGTTCAAAGCCCTTCAATATGAATTTTATCCTTTCAATCTTTGAACTTACTGAAAGTGAAAGTTCGTTCTTTATGTAGTTCAGTTCCTGCATGATGTCGGATTTTAGTGGAACTACGATTTCAGCGGCCGCGGATGGGGTTGGCGCGCGCCTGTCCGCCGCATAGTCGCAGAGAGCCCAGTCAATCTCGTGTCCCACCGCTGAAACCACGGGAATTTCGCTTTCCGCCACTGCCCGGACTACAGTTTCGTCGCTGAAAGGAAGAAGGTCTTCCAGTGAGCCGCCTCCACGGCCCACGATGAGCACGTCGCAAAGTTTAGTGATGTTTGCGTTTCTTATCTGGGCGGCGATTGTTTCCGCCGCTCCATCTCCCTGCACCATGGAAGGAAGCACTATTACGGAAACTCCAGGATTCCGTCTTTTTGTTATCTGCAGGATGTCGCGCA
>JBHAFG010000059.1:0-20200 GCA_041855945.1 Treponema sp.
ATAGAAGTCATTCCTCTCTGGAAATGGTTGATTAGAAATTAAAATTAAACAGGCCTTCGGTTTGCTTAATGCAATGAAGCAACTTCAAACTCATCACGAAGTCAGACAGATTCAAGTCCTGCCCCGCTATAAAAATCACTTACCCTGAATGGCAGGTGCTTTGTTCTTCTCCAATGTGCCGGCATTATAAAAACAGAAAAAACGCGTTATAATCGGAAAGACGGACGAAAAATCAGTTGCAAAGAATTACCTTGCAACTTCCTCAGGCGGCGAAAATCGAGGCTTAAAATGAAACAAATCACAGTCAGCGGTGCGATTATCATCCGCGAAAATCCTAAGACAAATGTAAAAGAAATCTTTGCAACGCAGAGAGCTTATGCCGAGTTCAAAGGTGGCTGGGAAATTCCCGGCGGAAAACTTGAATCCGGTGAAAGTCCTGAACAGTGTATTGTTCGAGAAATCAAAGAGGAACTTGCAACAGATGTAAAAACTGAAAAAACACTTGGCGTTGTAGATTACGATTATCCAGGCTTTCATCTGACGATGCACTGTATTCTTTGCACAATCGTTTCTGGAAATTTGAAACTATTGGAACATGATTGCGCAAAATGGCTGAACAAAGAAACTTTACGTTCTGTTGATTGGCTTCCCGCCGATCGTCTGATTTTAAGCAAGATTGAAGAAATTTTGTAATTTTAAATCACTGCGCGATTTACGGTACGAGTTTGAGAAACAGACTCGCTGTACAAATTGCGAAGTAATTTGTGCCTCACACTGGTGAACCACATCACACTGAGCGAAGCGAAGTGTCTGTCGCAACACAAAACTGGATTCTTCGCCGCGCTCAGAATGACGCATAAATCCTAATGTGGCAAAAAGTCGTCCATAATAAAAAAAGGAAACGCAAAAATCACGTTTCCCTTTTTATCGGTGTTAAAAAATGTCAGTTAAAAAACGAATTGTATTCATATTCGCTTATGAAAGCGACTTTTCCGCTCTTTCCGTCAGAAATAAAATACAGAGTGCCGTCTGTTGGAAGAATTTCGTTTTCGCCAACCCTTGTTGGATCTACAAGAGTTGTGCCTTCAAATCTGTAACCCCACTGCCTTCGTCCAAAACCCTTTAAACGGAAATAACTTATTGACGCGTCAACCATGGCGACAGAACCTGGAATCTGTTCCATTGCACTTTCCAATGCCGCTTCAAGTTTATAGTTGTCTGAAAGTTTTACGTTTCGTATAAAAATTCCCTCTGCGTTGTATGATTTTGTTTTTGCCTTTTCAAAGGAACGCTGCATTTCGCTCATTCTTGACAAATCTATGTTCCTGGAAGAAATGATTGTAAATCTGCCGAGCTCTTCAAACTGCGTCGTTGTACAACTTGTAAAAAACATTGCACAAACCAGTGCAAAACAAAAAATAATTTTCTTCATAAATTTCTCCTGAATCGTTATTTGTATGTAATTTTTCAAGCGGCAAGTCCCCATCCGTAAAGTTAAGGATTCCTGTAAAACGGACAGCCCTGCACGATGCTATTACAAGTCCTTTTTCTCTGCGTTTTTGATTTCGTCAGCGGTAGGACTTGAAGCCCTTGAATACACATCTACCATCGTATTCCCTGAGACTGTATATGTCATTGTAAGAACATCGCCTTCAATTTTGAATGTGAAAGAAACACCATTAACAGAGGCTGTATTTCCTGAAACAGAATATGGCATTACCGAAGTATTGTCGTTGAAAAGACCATTTTGACTTTCATCAGACGCGCCTTCAACCTTGGCAGCCATATACGCTCTGCCATCTGAATCAAAGAGTATGTATGAATGTAGTTTCATGCCTGAGTTTTTGACAGGATATTTTAATTCCACTTCGCCTCTTTTAGTGGAATTAAGCTCCCATACACCAACAATCGGATTTGGCTCTGAAGCATCGCCACAACCCGTTACAACAAACAACGCGCCAATCATAACAACCAGCGCTCCAACCATTGAAACAAACTTTCCCTGTTTCATTCTAAACTCCTTCTGCCATAAACTTTTTACGGCTAAAATTTTGTTTACCTAAAGCCGAGCGAAGCGAGGCTTTAGGCAATGCACTTTTTCAAGTGCATTACCCAGTGTACACTGGGTAATTTTTTCAAAATTTTTTTGTTTTTTAACGTAAAAATGGAGAATGGATTCTTCGTTTCACTCAGAATGACATGTGTAATGGATGTTTCGCTTGCGCTCAACATGAGGCATAAAAAAACGGACGGCCCCATATTCGAGGTCGTCCGCCTTGTGTTCCCTCACGCAGAAAAAATCTTGCTGCGAGGGAAAGTTTTACGTTCACCTTGCGGCGAGTGTAATGTTATTTTCCTGCCTTGATGACAGCCTGTGCACCAGCCAGTCGTGCCAATGGTACGCGGAATGGTGAACAAGAAACGTAGTTCAAGCCATACTTGTAGCAAAGTTCGATAGACGCTGGATCTCCACCGTGTTCTCCACAGATTCCAAGGTGAAGGTCTGCCTTTACAGAACGACCCTTCGCTTCAGCGATTTCCATCAACGCTCCAGGGCCGTCCGCATCCAAAGTTGCGAATGGATCGTCTTCAAGAACGCGCTGGTCAAGGTAAGAGTTGATGAACTTACCGTAGTCGTCGCGGCTGAAGCCGAGAGTTGTCTGTGTAAGGTCGTTTGAACCGAACGAGAAGAAGTCCGCGTGCTGTGCAACCTTGTCTGCAGAAAGCGCTGTTCTTGGGAATTCAACCATTGAACCAATCTGGAATACAAGTTTTGTTCCCTGCGCTTCGTTTACCTTTGCAATAACCGCTTCCGCCTGTCCGCGAATCTGTTCAACTTCGCGATATGTGATTACGTTAGGAATCATAATGCGAACGTCGTGCTTAACACCTTCTTTTTCAAGCTGTGCTGTAGCCAAAGCAATTGCTTCAACCTGCATTTCGTAGATTTCTGGATAAGTGATTGCAAGACGGCATCCACGGTGTCCGAGCATTGGGTTGTGTTCGTCAAGGTCTGAAACCTTTACAGCCAATGTTTTCCTGTCCATTCCAAGTTTCTTTGCAAGTTCCTTGAGCGCCTTGTCATCCTCTGCCTGAATGAATTCATTGAGAGGTGGGTCCAAAAGACGGATTGTTACAGGGCGGCCCGCCATGTTCTTGATGATTTCGTAGAAGTCCTTCTGCTGATATGGAAGAATCTTGTCAAGGTTTTCCTTGCGTGCTTCTGTTGTTTCAGAAACAATCATCTTCTGGAACGCTGTAAGTTTTGGCTCGTCAAAGAACATATGTTCTGTTCGGCAAAGACCGATACCGGCCGCGCCAAAGCGGAACGCGTCCTCGGCGTTCTTAGGTGTATCACCGTTTGCAAGAACTTCAAATCCCTTTACAGTCTTTCCAGACGCTGTTGTACGTACAGAGTTCTCGCGAACTTCGTCTGCCCAACTGAGGAATGTTTCAAGGCTTCCAGAAAGTTCAGCGGCTTTTACAGCAACCTGTCCTTCGTAAACCTTTCCTGTCGCTCCGTCGATTGTAAGGAATTCACCCTTCTTGTATTTCTTTCCGTTTACAACGATTGAGTTTTCATCTTTGAATGTAACGGCGGCACAACCACAAACACAAGGAGTTCCCATACCGCGGGCAACAACCGCCGCGTGGCTTGTTCGTCCACCTGTTGAAGTCAAGATACCCTGTGCAACAGCCATACCTGCGATGTCATCAGGAGAAGTTTCCTTTCTTACAAGAAGAACCTTCTTTCCGTTCTTTACCCATTCTTCGGCTTCGTCTGCAGTAAATACAATCTGACCGCAGCCCGCTCCAGGAGAAGCGTTCAAACCAGAAGCAATTTCTGTAGCCTTCTTTACAGCGTCCTTGTCCAACTGTGGGAGGAGCAGCTGGTTCAACTGTTCCGGGTCAACACGTGTAAGGGCAGTTTCCTTGTCGATAAGACCTTCGCCAACCATTTCTACAGCCATGTGAACAGCGGCGGCACCAGTCCTCTTACCGTTTCGGCACTGGAGCATATAGAGTTTGCCCTCTTCAACTGTAAATTCCATATCCTGCATATCGCGGTAGTGCTTTTCAAGTCGCTCGCGAATCTGGCAGAGTTCATCGTAGATGACCTTGTTTGTTTTTTCCAACTGTGAAAGTTTTTCTGGAGTGCGGATTCCTGCAACAACGTCCTCACCCTGGGCGTTCATAAGGTATTCACCCATGAACACGTTCTCACCAGTTGAAGGGTCGCGGCTGAAACATACACCTGTACCAGAAGTTTCGCCCTTGTTTCCGAAAACCATGGCCATTACAGTTACGGCTGTTCCCTTGAGTGAACCTTCCTTTACATTGTTCAACTTGCGGTACTTGATGGCGCGTGGGTTCATCCAAGAACCGAATACGGCACCGATAGCACCCCACATCTGCTGTTTTGCATCCTGTGGGAATTCTTCGCCCTTTTCAGCCTTGTACATTTCCTTGTACTTTGCAACGATTTCCTTCAAGTTTTCTGTGTTAAGGTCAGTGTCCTCTGTTACACCGGCCTTTTCCTTTACAGAATCTATGATTTCTTCAAATTTATCGTGGTCAACGCCCATTGCAACATCGCCGTACATCTGGATGAATCGGCGGTAAGCGTCCCAGGCAAAACGTTCGTTTCCAGTCTTTGCTGCAAGACCAAGAACCGCCTTGTCGTTAAGACCAAGGTTCAAAATTGTGTCCATCATACCAGGCATTGAAATTGCAGCACCAGAACGAACTGATACAAGCAATGGGTCGCTTTCGTCGCCCAACTTTTTGCCCATAACCGACTCAAGTTTAGCCAAGTATTCTTCAACCTGCTTGTCCAAACCTTCAGGATAGTTGCGGTTCAACTTGTAGTATTCCTGACAAACATCAGTTGTGATTGTGAATCCTGCAGGAACAGGAAGGCTTAAAGGAGCCTTTGCCATCTGCGCAAGATTGGCGCCTTTACCACCGAGTTCAGCGCGCATTGATTCATCGCCATCTGCGTCGCCGTTACCAAAAAAGTAAACATACTTTGTAGCCATTGATTTTACTCCATATAAAAATATAAAATTTTTATCGTAATTTAGTTCCACATTCTATATTTTATTGGATTAACAGTCAATTGAGAGGGCCCTGCCTGTCATGTTTCAAGGCGGACGCGTTGAGCCGTCATGCATATTTCTGTATTATTGAAAAAAATAAATTTTTGGGACGGCGAAAATTGGATTTTAAAATCGAATACAGCAGGGAACTTCACGAACTTCCGATATACAGCCATTTGGAAAAAATCGTACAGACATTGAAGAATTCAAAAAGCAGATTTCTTGTATTGACCGCCCAGACCGCCGCAGGAAAATCTACGGCGGTTCCAATCGCGCTTTTAAGACACTTTCCGTCAAAAATATACATGCTTGAACCGCGCAGGCTTGCTGTAATTTCCATTGCGAACCGACTTTCTGAACTTCTGCAGGAAAAACCCGGACAGACAGTCGGCTACAGGATTCAACTTGAAAACAAAATCGGCAGGGACACACGGCTTGAAATTACAACAGAAGGAATCCTTACACGAAGGCTTCAGGAAGATCCGCTTCTGGAAGGCGTAAGCGTTGTCGTCCTTGACGAATTCCACGAACGTTCCGTTCATTCCGACCTTGCGCTTGCGTTTTTAAAGGAAGCGATGCAGATTCGCGACGACCTTTACGTAATCGTGATGTCCGCCACAATGGACGCAAAAAACGTTTCGGAATATCTTGGCGGAAGCAATACGCCCTGCCCGATTTTCAATGTGGAGGGAAGACAGTTTCCCGTTCAAATCGAATACAAAAACATCAGCGTTGAAAAAGCAGTTTTTGAAGAATTACGCCAGATTCAAAAAGGAAGGGCGATTTTAGTCTTTCTTCCAGGAATTTACGAAATTCGTCGGCTGTATGAAACTTTGCAGGAAAATTTTTCTGAAGATTCATACATTCAGACATTCATGCTGCACAGTTCCATCGGAATCGACGAACAGAAAAAACTCTTGTCGCAGGTTCCAAAAGATTCCGTTCGGATTGTAATTTCTTCTTCAATCGCAGAAACATCCATTACAGTTCCAGGGGTTTACACTGTAATTGATTCAGGTCTTTCAAGGCTTAACAGAATGAACGTGTCGCTTGGAATGGAAAAACTTGTAACGGAGGCGGAAAGTCTTTTTTCAGCGGAACAGCGTTCAGGTCGTGCGGGCCGTCTTGGTCCTGGAAAATGCGTAAGGCTTTGGAACAAAAACGAGGTAAGACAGGTTTCCACGCAGCCAGAAATTTTACGCGCGGACATTTCGTCCCTTGTGTTGGAATGTGCAAACCGTCAGGTTTTACGTCCGGAATATTTGGACTGGCTTACACCTCCGGGCGAGGCCGCATGGAACGCGGCAGTTCAACTTCTGGAACTTCTTCTGTGCATAAAGGACGGAAAAATCACTGAACTTGGAAGGGCGGTTGCAGGTCTTGGTATAAGTCCGCGGCTGGGCTGTGTGGCTTTTTCACGCGAATTTGAAACTGTATTGAAATTTTCAGACTACGCAAAATCTTCTCCAGAAATACAGAAAAAATTCATTGAAAAAATAAAACAGCGTGTGGAATCAAGCGGATTTGTAAAACAAATCGACAAAAATGCAGGACACTGTGCGAACGGACTTCTTGCAGGATTTCCAGACAGGCTGGCCCGACTTGAAAACGGTCTTTACAAATTTCCGTCAGGACGTGTGGCAGGTCTTACAAAATCAGATGCGGAGCGATACGCCGTACTTCCAGAATGGATTGTAGCGCCGGAAGTTGACGCGGGCGAAACGTCTGGAAGAATATATTCATGGCAGGCTGTTGAATATTCAGAAATTTCTGAATGGATGCAGGAACGCGCCAATACAAAAATCGAAACGTATTTTTCTGGAAATAAAATACAGAAAAATCAGACAACCTGTTTTGGAAAAATCGTGCTTTCTTCAAAAAAACTTCCAGTAAGCCCGGACGATTACGCGGCCGCTCTATGCAGCGAAGTAAAACAGAAGGGATTTAAAGTCCTTCCGTCAAGCCAGAAAATTCAGGAATTTTTAACGCGTGCTGAATTCTTTGAACAGCAGGGCGGCGATTTGGGCGGAAAGTCCGACACTCAAAAACTGTGCGAGAATCCAGACGAATGGCTTCTTCCGTTTTTGGCAGGAAAAACTTCCGTTACGGAAAAACAGGTTTACGACGCGCTTTACTGGTTTTTAAACGGAACGGAGATAGACAGAAACGCGCCGGAATTCATAACACTTTCAAACGGAAAACGGCGCAGACTTGCATACGAAAGCCAAAGTCTTTCCGACGACCATACAAGGCGGGCGATACGTCCCGTGCTTGAAATAATAATCCAGCAGATTTTCGGCTGTCTTGAAAGTCCAAAAATCATGGGAATGTCTGTGCTTTTAAAACTTCTTTCGCCCGCCCGCCGTCCGCTGCAGATTACAGACGACCTGGAAGGATTCTGGCATGGAACATGGACGGAAATTTGCAGGGAGATGAAGGGCCGCTATCCAAAACACAACTGGGATTACAGAATTTCCGAGGACGATTAAAATTCAAAACGGTAAAAAAAACGCCTCGGATTTCATTCCAAGGCGTAAAGCTGTATTTATTTTTGCAAGTTCTTTTTTAGAATTCTTTAGAACATGAAGAAGAACGAGAAAAACAGAAGTATGCTTGCCGCAAGAATGATGAGGTTTCCTATGGCGTGCATGAACTTTACTTTTCTGATTCCAATGAAAATCAAACCGAGTGTAAATGTAACTCCACTTACAATCAGCATTGAAAAACTCTGGGGCGTAATTACATGGAAAAGCTGTGCGCAGATGAAAAGTCCGGACCAGCCCAGAATTACAAAGAACACTACGTTTACAATTTCCATTTTCTTTCCGCCTATTGCCGTAAGAAAGATTCCAACTACACAGATTGCCGCGATGATTGAATTCAATACGATTCCAAAAACAAGGCTTACTTCCTCGCCTTTTACACCCGTAAAAGAATACAGCGTGAACGCAGTTCCTATTACAAGATAGATGAAAATTCTGCACAGTCTTCTGAACGCCTCTTTGGCGGCTTCAGGAAGCGCGTGGTGCAGCGTTGACATTACATAGTTCAGAATCATTGCAAGACCGAACGCCGTGTAAAGACCAAAGTAAACCTTTGTGGCGTTGTATGACGCAGGAACCCTTGTAATTGCAAAAACGTCCAGAAGCGCGGTTGCCGCTATGAAAAGCGCCGCGCCTATTCCTTGAACAACCGCGCTGAAAATTTCTTCTCCCAAAGTGTATGGACGAAGTTTGTTTTCGATGTTCAGACGTTTGTGTTCTTTTTCGATTCGTCTGGCCGCCCTCGCCTTTGCCTTTTCGTTTTTCGCGTAGTCATCGGCGGCGTATTTTGCCTTCAGGCGTTCCGGGTCTTCCGCATACTGAATGTTGATTTCTCGTACCTTGGACTGATAGTCGTCTTTCAACTGTCTAAGTCTGAGCAGTTTTTTGAGTTTAAGGGATTTCAATGTAGAAGCGCGCTTTGCGTTAGCGGCGATTTCGTCTTCTCGTGTCATAATTCCTCCGCAATTTTTATGTATGGCGGAATTATACCAAAAGCAGACGCGATTTGAAAGTGTGCGCGACTGTTTTGTAGGAAGAACCGCATTGCAGGGTTATTGCTGTACGTGGCGGAGTTTTGTATTAGTAAAACCCCATCCGTATAAAAACAGCCATTACACAGATTCCGCCTTGATTTGACACGGCATAAATTCATTTGTTATAATTCTATTCTATGGAAGTATTTCTTGGCATTTCCGCCGCCGACGGTATTGGAATCGGTTCTGCATTCCTAATTCCCGACCCTGTAAAACGCGTTGTTTCCCAGACAAAGATTCTTGAAAAGGACCTTGAAAAAGGCTGGAAACGTTTTGAAAACGCAAAAGAAATAGTTTCCGCTGACATTTCTGAAAAACTTTCAAAACTTCCCGACATAAAAGAAAATGCCGTACAGCGTGAAATTTTTGAAGCATACGTTTTAATGCTCGCCGACCCTGTTTTTTTGAAGGAAGTCAAGGACGAATACCAGTCCACACTTTTCAACATTGAATATACGATTGAATACAAGGCGGAAGAATACGCGTCGCGTTTAAGGTGCGCGGGAAACGAATATCTTGCAGAACGCGCCCAGGACATAACGGACATTTTTGGTCGTGTATTGAACGAAATGCTTGGAATCCATCCGTTTGACATAAGCCTTGTTCCAGACGGAAGCGTAATAATCGCGTCTTCGTTAAGTCCAACTGATGCAATTATTTTGTCTAAAAGGCGGATTGCGGGTCTTGCGCTTACCGAAGGAGGAATTTCAAGCCACGTTGTAATTCTTGCACGCAACTACGGAATTCCGACTCTTGTAGGAATTCACGGAGCAAGCGTAAAACGCAAGATAAAAAACGGACAGACTGTAATAATCGACACCGATTCAGGTGAAATTCTTGCAGAGCCTGACGGCGACACAATCGACGAATACAAACAGAAAATTGCAGATAAAATACGAGAGCAGGAAGCCTTAAAACAGTATTGCGACAAGCCGGCGGTTACAAAGGACGGAGAGCGTTTTAAACTTTACGCGAACATCGGTTCTCCAGAAGAGGCTGAAATCGCGCTGCAAAACGGTGCGGACGGAATCGGTCTTTTCAGGACAGAATTTCTTTACATGGCGAAAACAGACACTTCCCACCATGCGGCCACGCGCTCTTTTAACGAGGAAGAACAGTTCGAGGCTTACAGGAAAGTTCTTGAAATAATGAAGGGAAAACCCGTAACAATCAGAACCCTGGACGCGGGCGGCGACAAACTTATAAATTCAGTTGACATTCCAAACCTTCAGGAAAAAAATCCGCTTATGGGAATGCGCGCGATTCGTTTGAGCCTTACATATCCGCAGGTTTTCAAGACGCAGTTAAGGGCCTTGTACAGGGCGAGCGTATACGGAAAACTGAACATCATGATTCCGTTGATTTCGTCCACCGAACAGGTTGAAAAATCTCTTGAAATAATCGGCGAAGTAAAGGAAGAGCTCAGGACGGACGGAATTCCGTTTGACGAAAATGTTCCTGTTGGAATAATGGTTGAAACCGCGGCGGCAGCCGTAACGTCCGACTGTCTTGCAAAGGTCAGCGATTTTTTCAGCCTTGGAACAAACGACCTTACACAGTATACAATTGCAGTTGACAGGGAAAACAGCAACGTAAGCGCCCTGTACGACGAGTTCAATCTTGCAGTGCTGCGTTTGATTTCAATGACCATTACAAACGCAAAAAAGGCAGGAATTCCAGTTTCTGTGTGCGGCGAAATGGCGGGAAGGCACGACAGCATACTTGTTCTTGGCGGAATGGGAATACGTTCCCTGAGCATGAGTCCAAAACTTATTTCAAGAAGCAAAAAACTGCTTTCACAGTTTACAGTCGCCGAACTGCAGGCGATTTCATCAAAACGTCTTAACAGACTTTAGTTACCCAGATTTTACATTTAGAGGAAATAATGGCTAAAAAAAAGGCAAAGCCCGATTTTTCAAAACCAAGGCAGCGTACGGAAGAAGAAAAGCTTCAAACGGAACTTGAAGAAGGCGGAATTTCAGGCGACTCTGCATCAACGAATCTTTACAATGAAGATGACGCGGACGAGGAAGAACGATTCAACGGAATGGCGAAAAAACATTACGAAGGACTTCCGATGGTGGTTCTTGCAGGACGACCAAACGTTGGAAAATCAACGCTGTTCAACAGATTCATGCAAAGACGAATGGCGATTGTAGATCCTACGCCAGGCGTTACACGAGATCCTGTTGAAGCGACCGCAATAATAAACGGAAATCCTGTTCACCTTGTGGACACTGGCGGATATAAACTTCAGCGCGAAGTTGGAACAATGGAAGCGGTTCTTGACGAACTTGTAGTGGAACGTTCCCTTGAAATGATAGAAAAGGCTGACGTTGTACTTCTTTTGCTTGAGGCCGGTAACATAACTGGCGAGGACGAAGAATTCATAAAAAAACTTCGTCCGCACTGGAACAAGGTTATTGCAGCAGTAAACAAGACCGAGGGCGGAAAAAACGAAAGCGTGGCGTGGAATTACGCCAGGTTCGGATTTAAAGAACTTTTTTTCATTTCCGCTGAACACGGCGACAACATTGCTGTTTTACAGAAAAGTCTTGTGGAAAAATGCGATTTTTCAAATGTGCGGGAAATTTCCGCCGAGGAAATTCCCATACGAATCGCAATTGTGGGAAAGCCGAACACAGGAAAATCAACCCTTACAAACAGGCTTACACATTCAAACCTTTCGATTGTAAGCAATTACGCAGGAACTACGCGCGACACTGTTGAAGGCGCTTTTGAATACAGTGGAAGAAAGTTTGAAGTCCTCGACACAGCAGGAATTCGAAGAAAGGCGAAGGTCCATGAAAACGTGGAATATTATTCCGTCAACCGCGCCATAAAAACTCTCGACCGCTGCGACATAGTTTTTTTGATGATAGACGCGCAGGAAGGTCTTGCCGAACAGGATAAAAAAATCTGCAACCTTGCCTATGAAAGGGGACGCGGAATAATTTTTGTACTGAACAAATGGGATACGCAGGAAAACCAGGACAAAAAATCGTTCAAGGAACGCAAACGCTGGATAAACGTAATGTTCGGTCAGATGGAATTTGCGCCGATTGTTCCGCTTTCGGCGATTGAAGGAAAGGGAATAAAGGACCTGCTGGACGAGGCAATCCTGATGTACGGACAGCTTACGCACAAGATTGACACAGCGGCGTTGAACCTTGCGCTTAAAGACTGGCTTTTTAAATATCCGCCTCCTGCAAGCAAGACGGCGCACTTCAAGATTCGTTACATGACGCAGAAAAGCACGAATCCTGTAACATTTTTGATTTTTGCGACGCGGCCGGAAGTTGTGCCTGAAACATACATGACCTACCTTAAAAATCGTGTTAGGGAAGATTTGGGCTTTGACAAAATTCCCGTACAGTTTGAGGTCAAGGCAAGCCGACAAAAATGGGAAAACAGGTTTGAGCAATGAGAACTTATTCAATCGGTGAAGTAGAAGAAATCACTGGCGTAAAGGCGCACGTTTTACGTTACTGGGAGGACGTAATACCGGGCTTTGCTCCGCAAAAGGACATTGGCGGACGGCGAATTTACAGCCAGATGGAGATGGAACTTATTTCCCGACTGAAATATCTGATTTACGAAAAGAAATTTACAATCGAGGGCGCAAGGAATCAAATTCTGGACGACGCTGACACGATAAACGAAAATTTTGAACTTATAAACCAGATTCGTACCTTGAAGAACGAACTTACAGAACTTTATCTGTATGCAAAAAAATTGAATGTGTAACAGCGCGCGCTGTGTATGGCGGCACTGTATGACCGAGGCGTGTAACAAAATTTACGGCGTAAAGCCGTCTACAAATACGTAACGGCGCGTAGGCGATGTATTGCGGCTCTGTACAGGAAGCGTGCAGGAAAAGAGGACTATGTCAGAAAAATTTTACGATAAATTCAACAGAAAAAATTCAGTGGCGGACGCCAAGAACAAACGCAAGGAATTCAACAAGAACCGGGACAAATTTTTTGAAGAAAAACGTAAATGTCCGGCAGGAGATGTAAATTCCGCCCAAAACCAGAAAAACCTGCACAAAGACAAGGACGCGATAATCCTTTCGATAGAAAAAATGTTCAAGTCGACAAGTCTTACAAAAGAAAGCCGGAACGTCCTTGAAAATTTCGACACCATCGTGCAGGGAATCAGGCCGCTTAACAGCCGTCAGTTCCAGCAGCTTCCAAAGGACATTCGCGCCCTTTCGCACCAGTTGACGGATGAACGAGAGGACCGCCGTGTTGGATACATGAACGCCAACGAGGAACTTTCCGCCTATGTAAGATATTTCACGTGGTGGAATCTTGTACGTTTGACCAGAGTTTTTTCAAATCTGCCTGACGGCGCATTCTCGCTTAAGGACGGCGATTACTGTCTTGACATAGGAAGCGGTCCGCTTACAGTTGTAACGGCGCTTTGGCTTTCGCGTCCTGAACTCAGGGAAAAACAACTCACATGGTATTGCCTTGACTATTCGTCTTCGTCCATGGCATTGGGAGAAGACATTTATCTTTCCGTTGCGGCAAGAACTCCGGGAAAGACAAACCAAAACGCCCATTGGAACATCGTTCGCGTAAAGGGCGGAAACGGAACTTCAATAAAAAACAGGGCGGCGTTCATTTCCTGTGCGAATATGTACAACGAACTTGCCCAGAATTCGTCTGAAACGCCAGAAGATATTGCTGACCTTCAGATTAGACAGCTATTTTCATATTCAACTGAAAATCCAACTGTATTCATAGCAGAGCCAGGCATGCCTGTTTCTGCAAGATTTGTAAGCCTCATGCGTGACAGGTTCATTCAAAAAAAATTCCAGATAGTTTCTCCATGTCCGCACCACGAAGAATGTTCAATGAGCGGACTGCACGCGCGTTACGGTGGAAGCGCAAAATGGTGCAACTTTGACTTTACAACGGAAGAAGCGCCGCAGCGTCTTTTAAAACTTTCAAAGGACGCAGGACTTCCAAAGGAGCGCGCCGTAATAAGTTTTGTCTTTGCAAAAAAAATAAAGGACGCGGACAATAAATACACGGCCGACGAAAAACAAACAGCCTTGAACGGAGAATTTACGCTAAGAATCGCAAGCGACGCAATACGGATTCCAAAAGGATTTGGCTATTACGCCTGCACGCCAAAAGGTCTTGCACTGGTTGTAAACGGCTCTGGAAAAAAAATTGAAAGCGGAGACAAAATACGCCTGAGCCTCCAGAAAAACATGGAAAGTCTTGGAAAAGACAAAAAGTCGGGCGCGTTTGAAATTCTTGTCTGACGTTTTTTAATCTATCTTGAAACGCCAAACACTTTCTGCGCGTATTTGACTGTATCCATTGCGTCTTTTCCGTAAAAATCCGCGCCTATGGAGTCGGCGTATTCCTGAGTCATAACCGCTCCGCCCACGCAGCACTTTGCCCACGGACATTCTTTTCGTAAAAGTTCGATTGTAGCCTTCATGGCGGGAACTGTTGTGGTCATCAATGCGGAAAGTCCTACAAGTTCCACGTGGTTTTTTTTACATTCTTCAACAACCACTTCAGGCGGAACGTCTTTTCCCAAATCAATTACGTTAAAGTCGTAGTTTTCAAGCAGAACTTTTACAATGTTTTTTCCGATGTCGTGTATGTCTCCGTGGACGGTTGCAACTATGCAGGTTCCCTTTGATTCGCCCTTCTGTCCTGTTTTTTCAAGATGAGTTTTTATTACATCGAACGCGGATTTTGCGGCGTCGGCGGCCATCAAAAGTTGAGGAAGATACATTTTTTTCTGCTCAAATTTCTTTCCAACGTAGTCAAGTCCTGGAATCAGGTTTTTATCAATTATTTCAACCGCAGGAGTTCCTGAATTCAAAAGCCGTTCTGTATATTTTGCAGAATCTTCCTTAAGTCCATGTACAACAGCGTGCTGCAGTGTTCCCGATACAATTTCCGCGGCGTCAGACTCCGTGTTCTTTGGTTCAAAGGCGACTGTATTTCCCGAGCCGTTAAAAGCCGCTCCGTTGGAAACCGCGCCTGAAGAAACCGCTCCTCCAAATGCGGAATATATGGCGTCAACCGCTCCCTGTACGCCTGCAAGAGCCGCCTTTTCTGATTCTGTTTTTTTTCTGGCGTCGTATTTTTCGCTGAAACCAATGTAGTTCAGACAGTCTTTGTCCTGTGCATTTAAAAGAACATAACAGTGCCACGCCTTCATCATCTCGTGTTCAAGCGGATTCATAATCGCCGCTCCAAGTCCGTTGTGCATCGCCAATGTAAAAAACGACGATGTTACAAAGGCCCTGTTTGGAAGCCCGAACGAAATGTTTGAAACTCCCAAAACGGAAGAGCCGCCAAGTTCTTCCTTTACAGTTTTTATTGTTTCCAGAGTCGCCTTTGCGGCGTTTGTGTCGGAACTTACAGCCATTGTAAGACTGTCGATAATCACGTCTTTTTTAGGAATTCCCCATTTTTGGGCGTTTGCATAAATTTTCCTTGCGACGGCCATGCGCCCTTCCGTTGTTTCAGGAATTCCGTCCTCGTCGATTGTAAGTCCAACAACAACTCCGCCGTATTTTTTTACAAGCGGAAAAACCTCGTCCATGATGTGCTGTTTTCCGTTCACGCTGTTTACAAGAGCCTTTCCGTTATAGAGGCGCAGAGCCGCTTCCATTACATCGGGCGAACTTGTATCAATCTGGAGCGGAAGGTCCGTTACAGCCTGAAGTTCCGTCATCACTTTGACCATCATTTCTTTTTCGTCAATTTCTGGAAGTCCTACGTTCACGTCAAGAACGTGCGCGCCGGCCTCTTCCTGTTCAAGTCCCTGATGAATTATGTACGGCAAATCTTTGCGGCGCAGCGCCTCTTTGAATTTCTTTTTTCCTGTTGGATTTATACGCTCGCCTATAAGGACGGGAACTGAACCGCCGCCAATCTGTACGGTATGAGTGTAGGATGAAACAATTGTTTTTTCCTTGCGTATTACCGGTCTGTATGGAGGAATTTCTTTTCCGCCTGTTACAGTATTCCTTAACGCGGAAATATGTTCAGGCGTAGTTCCACAGCAGCCGCCAAGCACAGACACTCCCAGTTCCGCTATTTTTTTCATCGAACGCGCAAAATCTTCAGGACCAACGTCAAACACTGTCTTTTCGTTTTCATCTCTTGGAAGACCTGCGTTTGGCTTTACTATTACAGGAACGCTTGCAGCCTCTACAAGCCGTCGTGCGGGCTCAAGCATTTCATCAGGTCCAAGCGAACAGTTAAGCCCAAGCGCGCTTACACCAAGACCTTCAAGAATTGCGACCATTGTTTCTGGGTCTGCGCCCGTCAAAAGATGCGACTGCAAGTCATACACGTTTGTAACAAGAATCGGAACGTCAATATTTAAATCTTCAAGCGATTCTTTTGCAGCCACTACGCACGCCTTTGTTTCATACGAATCGTTCATCGTTTCTATTACAAGTGCGTCGACGCCACATTCAAGTCCGTATTTTATTGTGGTCTTAAAAATGTCAACGGCATCCTCAAAATCAAGGTCGCCCATGGGTTTTAAAAGTTTTCCGCAAGGTCCAACGTCAAGGGCTACAAAACAGTCCTGCGCATTGCGTCCGTTTTTTGTACATTCGGAAATCCAGTTATGTCGCGCTGTTTTTACACATTCAACTGCACCGCATACAATTTTTTTTAAATCAAGTCCAAATTTTGTCTTGAACGCGCCAAATGTATTTGTATAGACGATGTTTGAGCCGGCGGAAAAATAATTGTATGCAAGCTGTACTATTTTTTCCCTGTTCCTTATGTTCCACGTTTCAGGAAGTTCGCCGGGTTTCAGTCCCCAGTCCTGCAGTATTGAACCGCTTCCACCGTCCAAAAATAAAATCTGTTTTCCAAGCAAGTCGCGTAAATTCTTCATTCCAACATGATAAAGAAAACCTGATTTTTTTACTACAGTTTGCACAATGGATATTTCGCTTGCGCTCAATATGACGGCGACACGAAAACGCGTCTCTCACTGTATTATGGGTTCTGTGTCGCCGTACGATTTGCGTAAGGGATTGGAAGAATTGCGAAGCCGTATTTTGATACGGCGAGCAAAATACAAAACGCACGGTAATTTTCCGTGCGTTTTGTAGTCGAAGCCGAAAGGCGGAGTTCTGCAAAGCCCGACCATTTGCCGGAGGCAAATGGTTACGCCCGTTTTATTATTTTATGCGCGAATGGAGTTCCTGCAGGGAGTGTACGCCTCCCTCCTCGCCGTTGTTCTTGAAAATCGCTTCGATTCCCTTTACGGCCGCAATCGCTCCCGCCAAAGTCGTGATGTACGAAACTTTGTATTTAAGACAGGTTTTTCGGATTGTCTTTCTGTCTTCGGCGTAATTGCGTTTTGCCTTTGGTGTATTGATTACAAGACATACTTCCTTGTTCATAATCATGTCAACAACGTCCGGGCGGCCCGCACCAATCTTGTTTACAACACCGCAGGCGATTCCGTTTTCCTTGAAGAAGTCTGCTGTTCCCTCGGTTGCTACAAGTGTAAAACCAAGTTCCTTCAACGTTCTTCCAACTGTAAGAACCTGTTCCTTTGCGGCTCCTTCTTTGTCGCTGAACGAAAGGAGGACTTTTTTGTTTTCCCATGCCTTTGGAGCCTGTGGAAGTTCGCTTCCAGCCGCTTCCTGCGACTTGTAGAACGCGAGCGGAAATTCTTCCGAAAGTCCAAGAACCTCGCCGGTGGAACGCATTTCAGGTCCAAGAATTGGATCTACGCCCGGAAATCTGTTCCAAGGGAATACCGCCTCTTTTGCTCCGTGGTAAGGAATTTCTTTTTCCTTCAAGCCAAGTGAAGCGAGCGTTTCGCCAAGCATGAGCCTTGTTGCAAGACGCGCCATCTGTGTGTCGCAAACTTTTGATACAAGCGGAACTGTTCGGCTTGCGCGCGGGTTTGCTTCTATTACGTATACCTTTCCGTTTTCAATCGCGTACTGCATGTTCATAAGTCCGCATACGTGCAGGCTTTCTGCAATCTTTTTTGTGTACTGCTTGATTGTTTCAAGGTTGTCCTTTGGTATTGAAACCGGCGGAATTACGCACGCGCTGTCGCCTGAGTGTATTCCTGCAAGTTCAACGTGTTCCATTACGGCCGGAATGTAAACGTGGTCCTTGTCGCAGAGCGCGTCAGACTCACATTCAAGCGCGTTCTTCAAGAACCTGTCTATCAAAAGCGGACGGTCTGGTGTTACGCCCACAGCCTTGTCGACGTATTCCTGCAACGTGTTTTCATCGTATATGACTTCCATTCCGCGTCCGCCAAGAACGAACGATGGGCGTATCATTATAGGATAGCCAATCTGTTCTGCGATTGTCCTGGCTTCTTCAAAGTCAACAGCCATTCCGCTTTCCGGCATAGGGATTTCAAGTTTTTTCATCATGTGTCGGAATATTTCCCTGTCCTCCGCTGCGTCAATCGAATCAATTGATGTTCCCAGAACGTTTACGCCATTTTCCTGAAGTTCACGCGCTATGTTCAAAGGCGTCTGTCCGCCAAACTGGACTATTACGCCCATAGGCTTTTCCTTTTCGTAAATCTGAAGAACATCCTCGGTTGTTACAGGTTCAAAATACAACTTGTCAGATGTATCGTAGTCGGTTGATACAGTTTCAGGGTTGCAGTTTACGATTATTGTTTCGTAGCCCAGTTCCTTCAACTGCATGGCCGCGTGGCAGCAGCAGTAGTCGAACTCTATTCCCTGCCCAATCCTGTTTGGTCCGCCGCCAAGAATCATGACCTTCTTCTTGTTGTCTGTTGCTGTGGACTTGTCAACGGCGTTGTACGTTGAATAATAGTAGTGCGCGTTTTCAACACCGCTTACCGGAACAGAAAGCCACGCCTCCGTGATTCCAAGTTCCTTTCGCCTGGCGCGTATGTCCTTTTCCGAAATCTTCAATATTTTTGCAAGATACTTGTCTGAAAATCCGTCCTGCTTTGCCTTGCGCAGTTTTTCGTCGGAAGGCATTTTTCCCAGGTCCTTCAGAAGTTCTTCTTCCTCCAATACAAGTTCCTTCATCTCTTCAAGGAAGTGCATTTTTACGTATGTTATGTCGCTCAATTTTTCAAGCGGAACACCCTTGCGTATCGCCTCGTACAGCTGGAAGTATCTTTCCGAACTTGCGGTTTTCAACATCTCGCAAAGTTCTTCCGCGGATTTTTTGTTGAAGTCCTTTGCAAAACCAAGACCGCTTCTTCCGTTTTCAAGACCGCGGATCGCCTTCTGGAACGTTTCCTTGAACGTCTTTCCGATAGACATCACCTCGCCCACCGCCTTCATGGAAGTTCCAAGTTCGTCCTTTACGCCGCGGAATTTTTCAAACGCGAACCTTGCGTATTTAAGCACGATGTAGTCGCCGTCTGGCGCGCCGCCCGGAGTGTATTTGTCAAGCGTTCCGTCACGCCAGTAGGGAATCTCGTCAAGCGTAAGACCCGCGGCAAGTTTTGCGGAAACCAGCGCGATTGGAAAACCTGTAGCCTTTGAGGCGAGCGCGGAAGAACGCGACGTCCTTGGATTTATTTCGATTATTACAACGCGGTCGGTTTTTGGATTGTATGCAAACTGCACGTTTGTTCCGCCAATAACACCGATTGACTCCACAATCTTGAACGCCATTTCCTTGAGCCTGTTTTCAAGTTCAGGTTCTATCGTAAGGAAAGGCGCCGCGCAGAAAGAGTCTCCTGTGTGGACGCCAACCGCGTCTATGTTTTCGATAAAGCATATTGCAATCATCTGGTTCTTTGAGTCGCGTACAACCTCAACCTCAAGTTCCTCCCAGCCAAGGATGGACTCTTCTATCAGACACTGGTGTGTCATTGAAAGGTCAAGACCGTTTGAGACAATAGTGCGCAGTTCCTCCACATTGTAACAGAAGCCGCCGCCCTGTCCGCCCATTGTATATGCGGGACGTACAACAAGAGGAAAACCGATTTCCTCCGCAATTTTTTCAGCGCCTTCAACTGTATGACATATTCCGGAGCGTGGAGTTTCAATTCCCAGAGTCTTCATCGTTTCCTTGAAAATCTCCCTGTCCTCGCCGCGTTCAATCGCCTCAAGATTTACACCTATAACCTTCACGCCGTACTTGTCAAGAATTCCCGCCTTGTTCAATTCCATCGCCATGTTCAGTCCGGTCTGACCGCCAAGGTTTGGAAGCAGCGCGTCAGGTCGTTCCTTTTCGATAATCTGGCTCAACCGCTCAACGTTCAACGGTTCGATATAAGTGGCATCCGCCATTACAGGATCTGTCATAATGGTCGCCGGATTTGAGTTTACAAGAACAATTTTGTATCCCTGCTCCCTTAACGCCTTGCATGCCTGTGTTCCTGAATAATCAAATTCGCACGCCTGACCAATTACAATCGGGCCGGCACCAAGGATCAGAATACTTTTAAGGTCGGTACGTTTTGGCATGTCTCGTCTCTTTTCCTGGCTTAACTGCGGTTTGCTTGGGTCATCAAATCAATAAAATGGTCGAACAGTTCAGAAGCTTCATGC
>JBHAFG010000060.1:0-2964 GCA_041855945.1 Treponema sp.
ACCTCGCAAGCGGCATAATATACGAATGTGGCGGATATTACAGGCTAGCCTCCGCGATTGTAGAGGAACTGCGCCGCGCGAAGTCATTCAATTCCAGAGAAACCGAAGCGGAAATACTGGAAGCATACGGACGAGCAGAACTTTTGGTTGTTGACGAAATCGGACGCGGAGCGGCGGCGGTAGAAGAACAGTATATGCTGTATCAGATTATCAACGAACGCTACAACCGACGCAAGCCATTGGTTCTAATCAGCAATCAGAACAGGAAGGATTTTTTCAATTACATAGGAATCGCCGCCGCCGACCGCCTAACCGAAAGCGCGCAGGTAGTGGAATTCTCGGGTCAAAGTTACCGCGCCGCAATACGGCAAAGCGGCCGCAACCCGTGAACTGGGTACAACAGGAATTTGACTTTGACGAGTTACGGACAGGAGCAGAAGAAAAAAGGGAGAAGCCCGCCCTACCCTACTTCAATGATCCAAAAAATGACAATGAGCGTCTTCTGAATTGGCAGAAAGAATACAGGGAGGGCGACAGGAAGGCGCTGGACAGAATGTATCTTCTTGGCAGGCAGATAGCAAGAAAGTACATATCGGTGGTGGCGAAGAGATACCCGCCCGTAAAACGCCTTTCAGAAGACGACAAGATGATGAAGGCGCACAACGCCATAACGTACATGATTGAGCGTTATGTGAAGGTGCAGGATTTTTTTATAAAAAAAAGTTTCACCTCGTACCTGTACAAGCGGGTACAGCATGAACTTTTTTACAGACGCAAAGTCGATGGAATCGTTGATTTTGTAAATTGGGAAGATTTTTTAAACGGGGGAACATAATGATCGCTTACAAAGGCTTTGATGAAAATTTAAAATGCAGGGGCTTCGAATACGAAATAGGAAAATCGTACAAAATGCCCGATGAAGATGTGTCTGTGTGCATGCGCGGTTTCCATTCGTGTGAAAACCCGTTCGATGTGCTTGAACACTACTCCTTTCAGGACAACAACCGATTCTGCAGGGTTGAAGCCAGCGGAAAAATCGACAGAGATGAACTGAACAGCAAAGTCGCTTCATCGAGAATATTCATAGAAGCAGAACTCAACTGGAAGGACTTCATAGACGAAATGGTCGATTATTCTCTCACCGGGGGGTTCGACTCCGAACTTTCGGAGTACTATCAAAACCGCTCGAAGATAAATGTGTTAAGTCCCTCAAGGGAAGTTTCTTCGGGTGGCGATCGGGCTCAAATAAGTTCACATCTTCCATGCAGTAACATCTTCTCAAGTGGGAAACATTCTATAATCGCCTCGAATGGAGAGTGGGCGCGGATAACTTTCAGTGGCGATTATTCTATAATCGCCTCAAATGGAGCGGGGGCGATTCTGAACGCAAGTGGGGACGGCTCCAACATTGTCTCCAACGGAGGTCACTCAATTATCACCTCGAATGGAAGTTGTTCAAGAATCACAAGCACAGGGGCGGAATCCGTTGTGAGTTGCCTTGGGATTTATTCCGTGGCAAGGGCGGAGGAAGGAAGTTGGCTGACGCTTTCAGAATGGAAATCACGAGACAGGAGTGTTCATCCCGTCCACATCAAGACGGAATACGTGGACGGCGCGCGGATAAAGGCGAATGTATGGTATGCGCTTAAAGACGGAGAATTCGTCGCGGTGTAAGAATCCTGTGAGAACTGAAGAATATCATCACCCACGCAATCAAGGAGGTCTGGGAATGTTTTAAGTTGAAAAGCAAATTGACAATCTTCTATCCGACTTACAGGAAGAAAAAATAGAACAGGGGGAATTGTTTTAAAATGCTGGAATTTCCGCTTAAAAAAGAATGGTTCGAGAAAATCCGTAGCGGTGAAAAAACGATTGAATATCGGGAGGTTAAGCCGTACTGGGAGAGTAGACTTGATAAGCCGTTAGGAAAGTTGTTTTCCGCATGGAATGGAAACCTGCCGTCTTATCCGTGCGAGTTTGAAAAAGGCTTGTTGTCTTGCCTGCTCCGTCTTGGCTACACAAGGCATTATATGACCGCCAACATCACAAAGATTCAGATTGTCGACGGCAAGGACACCGATTTGAAAATAAATAAGCCGGTCTACGCAATACATCTAAGCGATGTCAAGGAGGTGGAGAAATGAATGAGATTGAAGAGCGGTTGAAAAGCATGGAATTGATCATTAGGGGGAAAATAATGACAGTTGATGAGGAACGAAGGCTGCACAATGCCCTTTTCAAGAGATGACTGGACTTACGAAGAAGCCGAAAGATTCTTGGATTCAAGCATATATGAATTCATCAAAAATCTGTTTGATGAGAAATGTGCCAAAATCGAGGGGTTGGAAACCCAGATACATACGATGAAAAGTTGTGGCAACTGTATTTACACATTTGAAAAAGGTCGCACCTGCTATATGTGTATCAATAGATCTGAATGGAGGTTTTGCGAGGAATAAGAATCCTCGCGGGAAATGTTAAATGAGGACTTTTAACAAATGAATCAAGGTTTTGGATATTGTGAATTTTGCGGAAAATGTTTTTGTGATAATTTTTTTTTGTCAATGTTTTATTCGACAACGATAAAAATGGTGCGGAAAGAGAACAGCGTTTTTACGTCATGTGTAAAAACTGCCGTGCGAAAAGCCTCTTTGACAAGGATTTTGAAAAACACGCCACCGAAAAAGTCTTTAATTTGAATCTGGGGCGAAGGATAAAGATGAAATGACGGCAGAAGAAATATCGAGCAAAGCGGAAGCGTTTTTAGAAAAATGCACGAAAAACCCCGATGTTGTCTGTTACGGAAATAAAGCCGACAGATACGACAGGGCGGACGTCGTGAGGGTGATGTGTCATTTTGCGGAAAATTTGCTGGCGGAAAAAACGGGGGTGGAACATGAAATTTAAGAAAAAGAATGTAAAGTTTATCTGGGAGAAAGAACTTGAGGGGCAGGAAGGTTATGC
>JBHAFG010000061.1:0-4806 GCA_041855945.1 Treponema sp.
AAAAGGGACTTATAATCCTCGCCGCGACGAACCGCGCCGACATTCTGGATCCCGCGCTCCTGCGTCCGGGACGTTTCGACCGCCAGGTTCCTGTTGAAAAGCCCGACGTAAAGGGTAGGGAGGCGATTCTCCGCATACACTCAAAGAACGTTAAGCTTGAACGAGACGTGGACTTTGTTTCAGTCGCGCACGGAACTACAGGTTTTGCAGGCGCGGATCTTGCGAACGTCGTGAACGAGGCGGCGCTTCTTGCCGTAAGAAACGGAAGGCGCAAGGTTTCAATGGAAGACTTCAACGAGGCCATAGACAAGGTTAGCATAGGGCTCAAGAAAAAGACCAGAAAGGAAAACAAGAAGGAAATGCGTCTTGTGTCGGTGCACGAGACCGGACACGCCCTTGTGGGCGCGTTCACTCCGGGGCATGAGCCTGTAAACAAGATTACGGTGGTTCCAAGAAGCCACGGAATAGGCGGATTCACGCAGTACCGCGAGCAGGAAGAAAAGAATTTCATGACGCGCCAGGATCTTGTGAACGAGGTTGACTCAATGCTTGGCGGACGCGCCGCCGAGGAAATAATTCTTGGCGACATTTCGACAGGCGCGTCCAACGACATCGCCCGCGCCACCGACATAATCAAGCAGATGATTGTGGATTATGGAATGAGCGACCGCTTTAAAAACATGACGCTTGGAAAGGGCGTTCTTGGAAGCAGGAGCGGCGAGCCGAACCTCATACGCGAATTTTCCGAGGAAACGCAGAACTACATAGACGGTGAAATCGCAAGGATAATGGGCGAACGCTACAGCCACGTGCTTTCAGTTCTTTCTGAACACAGGGAACTTCTTGAATACATTTCAGACAGGCTTCTTGAAGTTGAAACGATGGACGGAAAGGAATTCTACGACATAATAAGGGGCGAGAAGCACTGCCAGGACATCGCCGCGGAGGCTGAAAAATCCGGCGGTGCGCAGAACCCTGAAGAAAATGCCGCGGGTCCAAAACTTGAAAATTCCCTGGACGCGGATGCGTCCTCCGGGGTCAAGATGCCAAAGAAATCCGCGCGAAGGAAAAAATCTGTGGACGCGGAAGAATAGGTTTTGCGCCATGAAAATACAATGGACGCGTACGTTCAGTTTGCCGTGAATTTTTCAAGAACGTGTTTTTCTTGAAAATCCACGGCTTTTTTTTCGTCCAGGAATTCAATCGGCGCGTTCAAGTCTGTTCCATATCAGATAAAAAACGTCCGCCGTAAAATCGGCGCGGGAAAAACTTGGATTCCGGCGTCATGGTCTTATTGACCCATCTAATCCTAATATTATAGAATGATTCCATGTATAAACTTCTTAAAAAGGCCGTTTCGGCTTGTCTTCTTTTACTTGGAGCATCAGTTTTTGCGCAGGGAATAACAACCGCGAGCGCGTATTTTAAATCTGTTTCCGACTATTACGCCACTCTCAAGGATTACGAGGCGGAACTTGAAATAAAGGCTGACAGGGAGGAGATGGCCGGACACGTTTCCTTCAAGAGGCCGAACCTTCTAAGAATTGATTTTACAAATCCACAGGAGCAGGTGATTCTGTTCAACGGAGACCTGCTTACAATATATCTTCCGGGACCTCAGGTTGTGCTGCAGCAGAACGTCGAGTCCGATTCCGCGGCGGGTGGAGCGGGACTTGCAAGTCCGCAGGGGCTTGCCTTGATGAGCAGGTATTACGTAGTGGCGTACGAGGTTGGGCAGGACCCTGTTCCGCTTGAAAACGGTTCGGACGAAATGGTTGTAAAACTGGTTCTTACAAGGCGCAGCACGTCCGAGGCTTTTCGATACATAAAGCTTGACGTAAATGCCGAAAGCCGTCTGATACGCCGGGTGGAGGCCGAAACAACGAAGGGTGAAGTTTTTGTGTTCAATTTTATGGAATACAAGGTGAATCGGGATATTACAGACCAGCGTTTCATATATGATTCGCCATCATCTGCCAACAAATACAACAATTTCTTGTTCTCGGAGTAAAAAATGGAAAGCTACGGCGAACAGTTAAAAAACGCCAGAGAAACAAAAAATCTGGACTTTGACACGATTTCAAGGGAAACGACAATTTCCGTTCCATATCTTGCGGCTCTTGAGGCGGAGGACAATTCCGCTTTTCCAGGCGACGCGTATATGCTTGGCTTTCTTAGAAACTACGCGGACTATCTTGGACTGAACTCTGAAACCCTTCTTTCACTTTACAGGAGCAAGGAACTTCAGGAGTCTCCGGTTCCAGAAGGGCTTATAGTTCACGAGAAGCCAAGGTTTTTCTGGCCTCTTGTAGTGTCCGCGTCGGCCTTCGCCGTGTGCGCCCTGATAACGGTTACCGCCATACTTCTTGCGCACCGCAAGGTCGAGGACACTTCTGAAGTCGTTCTTGACAAGTCGTCGTCTGTAAAAAAATATGAACTTACAGACAAGACTTTCAGCGGAAGGGTTTATGTGGGCGACCAGTTGATTTTTCCCGCGGCGGATGGAAACATAATACTCACGGTGAGCGACACCCTTTCTTCTTTTGGAATCCAGTGTCCTGTTGGAAAACTTTACACGGAACTTTCTGAAGAGGCGGAACTTGACGTTGACGGCGACACTGTAACAGACCTCATAGTGTATCTTTCCGACATTTCCGCTACGGATTCTTCCCGCGGAGCCGAGGTCAGGATGCTGAAACGCAGCGGATATTCGATTTCGGTGAATCAGGATGAAATTCCTTTTGCGTCGGAAGTTTCTTCAAACTACAAGCAGACGGTGGTGTTTGAGGACAACAGACCTTATCCTTTCACCATAAACGGAAGTTTCCGTGGCTCGTGCGTGTTCAGATACAAGGTTGACAGACACGATCCTGTGGAGTCGTATTTTTCAAGCGGCGAGGTTGTGACGATGACCGCGAACAACGGCGTCAGGCTCTGGATGAGCAACTGCAACACTGTAAAGTTCACCATAACCGCGGATTCAAGAAACTACGACCTTGAAATTGGAAAGGCGGGACAGGTGCTTGTTGAAGACATAAAATGGATAAAAGACACCGACGGCAAATACAAGGTAGTGGTAATAGAACTTGACTGACAAAAAATCTTTTAAAAAATTCTTCCTTGACCAGCACGGCTGCGCGAAGAATCAGGTTGACGGAGAACTTATAATAGAACGTCTTCGAAAAATGTCATGTGAACAGACTTTCAATGTTGACGAGGCCGACCTGATTGTCATAAATTCATGCGGTTTCATCGAGGATGCAAAAAAAGAATCGCTTGAGTCGGTTTACGCCGCAAGAAAAAATTCTCCCTCCGCAAAGATTGTCCTTGCAGGCTGTCTTGCCGAAAGATACGCGGACGTGTTCAGGACGGATCTTCCGGAAGTTGACGCTGTCTTTGGAAACGGCGACATATCAAAAATAGATTCTGTAATAAAGACTCTCCAGGACGGAGGCCGTCCGGTCGAGGTTTACGCCCAGCGCGGAGTGTGTTCGGGCGAGAGGCGCACTCTTCTTGGGTTTCCAGGTTCTGCGTTTGTAAAGATAACTGAAGGCTGCTCGAACCACTGTTCTTTCTGCGCCATACCATTGATACGTGGAGAACTTAGGAGCAGGCCTGCTTTTGAAATCGTTGAAGAGATAAAAAGCCTTGTTTCGAGGGGAATCGTAGAGGTGAACCTCATAGGTCAGGATCTTGCAGCGTATGGAACTGGGCTTGGAGACTGCGTTTTTGAAGATGTGGGAAAATCGGGCGAGGGAGAGGATTTTTGTGAGGTTTCGGATTTTGATTCGGAAAGGTCTTCGCTTTCAAGACTCATGGAAGAGATTTCAAAGATTCCTGGAAAATTCAACATCAGGCTTCTTTACATACATCCCGACCACTTCAATTTTGACATAATGCCGGTCATGCAGAATGATCCCAGGTTTCTTCCTTATTTTGACATTCCGTTCCAGAGCGGAGATGACGAGACGATTCGCCGCATGAACAGAAAGGGGACCGCTGAAAAATACATTGCTCTTGTGAAAAAAATACGGAAATCGCTTCCAGGGGCGGTTGTAAGAACCACGTTCCTTGCAGGTTTCCCAGGCGAGGATGAAGAATCCGCCCTGAACACGCTGAATTTTTTAAAGGCGGTGCAGAGCGACTGGTCGGGCTGTTTTTCATACAGCAGGGAGGAGGACACTCCGGCCCATTCATTTAAAAAACAGGTTTCTTCAAAAGTCGCAAAGGCGAGGGCTGAAGAACTTTGCAGTGTTCAGGCTGAAATAACACAGAAGCGGCTTGCCTCTTACGTTGGAAAAGAAGTCGAGGTTCTTGTGGAGGAACTTGTCGAGGGCGAGGAAGGTCTTGCGATAGGACGGGCTTGGTTTCAGGCTCCCGAAGTTGACGGAAACGTGGTGGTTCGATACGACAGGAATGACGTCCGTGAAAATTCCGCCGTAAAGCCCGGAAACTTTGTGCGCGTAAAAGTAACCGCCTCGGCGGGTGTGGATCTGGATTCACGCTTTGTCTCCGAAGTTGCCATTCCTCAAAAAATACAGCAAGACGAAAACGGCGGAATTTCATACGCCACAGAAATGGGCTCGTAGAATCTGGAGCCTGATTTTCGCCTTGACTTTTTCCTAGGCTGAAAACGGCGGGATTGCACACAGGCTCTTGCGGGAGCGGTAAAAGGCGTTCGTCTTCCGGCGGACGCCTTCGTTGTTTTTCCGCGCCCGCGGCGTTTAAAAAAAAGACGAAAAAAAATCAAAAAAAAGTTTAAAAAAACGCGCGCGCGGTATTGACACTTTCGGCGCGGAAGTATAT
>JBHAFG010000062.1:0-9643 GCA_041855945.1 Treponema sp.
CGTCTGTAATGAGGGCGACTTCCCTGTCCAGCCCCTGTCCTGCAAGGGCGGCGGTTACGGCAAGCATTTCCCTCATTCCAGGACCGCCCTTTGGACCTTCGTAGCGTATCACAACAACGTCGCCCGAATGTATCTGGGATTTCTGCACGGCGGCCATAGCCTCGGCCTCGTCGTTGAACACGCGCGCAGGTCCTGTATGGTTCATAAGTTCCTTTGCGCAGGCGGAACGCTTTACAACAGTTCCGTTTGGCGCGAGGTTTCCAAACAGTATCGCGATTCCGCCGTTTTCAGAAAACGGATTTTCTATAGGTCGGAGAATTTCTGGATTCATGTTCCTGACGCCAACAAGATTTTCCGCGATTGTTTTTCCAGTGGCAGTTACAAGCGAAGTGTTTATGAGATTCTTCTTTGCAAGTTCTGCAAGAACCGCCTGCACACCTCCCGCGTCGTTCAATTCACTCATAAACGTATGCCCTGCGGGAGCAAGGTGGCACAGGTTTGGAGTCCTGTTTGAAATTTCGTTCACTTCGTGAAGGTCGATTGCTATTCCCGCCTCGTTGGCGATAGCAGGAACATGAAGCATTGTATTGGACGAACAGCCCAGCGCCATGTCCGCGGCAAGAGCGTTTCTAAAATTTTCCGCCGTCATCATGGCACGTGCGGTTATTCCCTTTTTGTAAAGGTTCATAACGGCCATTCCTGCGTGCTTTGCAAGGGCGATCCGTTCTCCGGTCACGGCAGGAATAGTTCCGTTTCCTGGAAGTCCAAGTCCAAGCACTTCCGTAAGACAGTTCATCGAATTGGCGGTGAACATTCCAGAACAGGCTCCGCAGCCCGGACAGGCCTTGTGTTCCATTTCCTTCAATTGACTTTCGTTTATTTTTCCAACAGCAAGAGCGCCAACCGCCTCGAACATATCTGTAAGGGAAAGGTTTCTGCCTGAATAAGGATTTGAAGCGTCGTTTCCAGGAAGGCGTCCCGGCATCATTGGACCGCCTGAAACAAAGACTGTAGGAAGGTCAAGACGCGCCGCCGCCATGAGCATTCCAGGAACAATCTTGTCGCAGTTTGGAATCATAACCAGAGCGTCAAACTGATGCGCCTTTACGACACATTCAATTGAATCCGCTATGAGTTCTCTGGTTACAAGCGAATATTTCATTCCTTCGTGCCCCATGGCAATTCCGTCGCACACTCCAATCGCAGGAAATTCAATCGGAGTTCCACCGGCCATGCGAATGCCCGCCTTAACAGCCTCTGAAATTCGGTCAAGTTCAATGTGCCCCGGAATCAGTTCGTTTTTTGCACAGATTACGCCAACCAAAGGCTGGTCAAGTTCTTCGTCCGTGTAGCCGGAAGCGTAAAACAAAGAGCGGTGCGGCGCGCGGGCCACACCCTTACAAGCGTTGTCAGATTTTTTTGCCATTTTATACCTCTAAAAAAAAACAAGGGAATTGAAGTAAATATAGACTTCAATCCCCTTGTAGTCAAGTTTAATTATACTGAAGATATGCAGTATAATTTTACAAACGCAACTGTCATTTTAAATCCGCGGAACAAAAACTCCAGAAAAACAGAACCTAGTCGTTAAGATTGTCCTGAATCAAAAGCTTGAGCCGCACCGCGTCAGGAGAACGCGCAAGTCGAACCTGTTCGTCAAGGCTGTCCTTTTCAAGAGGAACACCAACAAGCGAGGCAAACTCAACCGTACGCTCGCCCACTGTACCCAAAGTTCCGCCAGAACAGGCAATCACCACGCTCTTGTCGCTCATGTAACGGGAAAACTGGGCCTTGAAATCTTCGTTTTCAAGATTTATTCCAGAAAACATATATATGCTCGTATACCTGTGGATTTCCGCAAGCCTGTTCGCGCACTTTACAAGCCTTTTTGAAAAAATCTTTCCAATCGGCCCCTGAGCAAGGTTTTCGGCGAACACGAACAGAATTTTCTGCTCGTCCGCGTCTGGAATCAGATTTATCTGCTCCACCTTGTCCGATTCCGAAACCATGTTCTGCATGACAGACCTTTCGTCGTCGTCGTAATTTTTTCTTGATGAAGAATATTCCGCGTCAGGAATTTCTGGAACAGCGGAATCGGGATTTTCAACTCCGGCGGCAAAATCTCCCTCCGCGACAAGCCTGTTCGCCTCTATGTCCGCGGCGGACGCTTCAGGAATCGCCGAAATTGAAAATTCGGAAGTTTCCTGCCGCATTATCTCGGAAATTCTGTCAGCCATAGACTCCTCCGATTCCGCAGGCGCTTCATGAACCACGGGACGGTGTATTTCTATCGTTGGAACAAAATCTTCCGCCGCGGCAGTCGGAGCAAGACGTGAAGCCTCGATTTCGTCTTCCGTAGCCTCGGGAATGCTCATTATGTTGAAGTCCTCGTCGCCGTATTTTTTGTATTCCTGGCTCATAATTTCAGAAAGCCTTCGTTCCATGTCGGAATCCATATTTACGCCTTCGTTTTTAGGTTCAGACAGCAACGGTGTAATACCGTCAACATTCCGTTCGTCAACGTCAACGCAAGCCCTTGCCGTCTGCAAGGCATCGTCTCCGTTTATTATGACGGACTTTTGCCCTGCGGAAAAAATGTCAAGGTCTTCGTCTATTGAATCCTCGTCGTCTGAATAGTCTATGATTGAAGGATTTTGATTTTCGTCCACAACGTTTACAGTTGGAACCGGGGCGGCGGCACGCTTTTCAAGTTCAAAAACAAGCGTTCCACCCCCGTCCGAACGCCGCCTGAAAAGAGAAGTTCCTTCCTCGTCAGTGTAAAAACGCTCGTTCGCGTCTGAAATTCTTATGCGCGCAAGCGACGGACAGTTTGTTATCGCGTCGTCCTCAAACTCAGAAAGTTCATCTGGAAGCACAATCGTCTTGAGTTCAGTGCAGTCGCATATGGACTGGGTGCAGATTTTCTTTACAGTTCCAGGAATAACAAGCGACTTCAAAGAGGCGCAGCCGCTGAAAACTCCCTCCGGCAGGGTTTTTATTCCAACGCGGAAAGGAATTTCTTCAAGCGCCGAACATTCCGCAAAAAGTCCTTCGGAAAAATCCTCCACGGAAAGAGGCATTTCAACACGCCTTAGCGACGAACAGCCGCAGAACATGAAGGGAGAAAGACGCGCAAGTCCGCGTGGAAGTTTTACACGCTCAAGCGACTTTGAATTGCAGAAAAGGTTCGCTCCAACTTCCTGAACGGATTCAGGAAGCGAGATTTCAACAAGCGAACAGCAGGAAAAAGCGTCCTCGGCGACAATCTGCGCGCCGTATGGAACAGTTCCGGTAAATTCCGAAGAGCCTGTGTCTATGCCGTATATGGTTTTAAAATCAGATGAATAAATCAGTCCGTTCTTTTTAATTCGTTCGTTCATACAGTCCATTTTAAGACCATTTAAGCCGATTAGCAAGGCGAATTGAAGGCATATTAAAAGAAGTTTTTATGGTAGACTTCCTTCGCAATGTTCAAAGAACCAATAGACCACATTTTAGAACGCAGCGGACTCTGCTCGCTTAGGAACGCGGGGCATTTCATAAAAAACAGCGAAGTGCTCATAAACGGAATACGCGCGGAAGGACGGAACGACAGGGCGGACTCAGAATCAGATGAAATCGCGGTGAACGGAACCGTCATAAAAAAACAGAGGCACGTCTACCTCATGCTGAACAAGCCCTCGGGCTTCGTGTGTTCAAAGAAAAGCGACTCGCAGAAAACTGTATACGACCTTCTTCCTGCCGACCTTGTTCCATCCAAAGGGCTTTCGCTGCATATGGCGGGCCGGCTGGACGCAGATTCCGAAGGGCTTCTCATAATGACAACGAACGGAACTTTTTCAAACTGGATAACATCGCCCGATTCAAAGGTTTTGAAAAAATACAGTGTGGAACTTTCATCTTCCGTGTCAAAGGAAAAACAGGTCTTCTACATGGAAAATTTCGCGCATGGCATATTTCTTGAAGAATTCAAGCACGGGAGGGCGTTCACAACAAAGCCCGCCTGCCTGAGTTTTATAGAAGACAAAAAGTGCGCAGTTTTGATTTCAGAAGGGAAATTCCGCCAGATAAGAAGAATGTTCCACTCCCTGGGAAATGAAGTTGTGTTTTTGCAGAGAAACGCAATAGGCTCGCTTGTGCTTCCGGAAAATCTTGCGCCAGGGAATTTCGTCATGCTCGACAGGAACGAACTGATGTCTGCATTTTGACGCGGTTTTACACAGAGTTGAAAAAGTCTTACATTTGGTCGCCCCAGTCTTACACCGCGTTAAAAAAGTTTTACACCGATTCGCCTCAGTCTTACAAAAAAAAGGAACGCGCGGCATGGCGTACACGGACATCCACGTCCGAAAAAAGCACGCCACGCAAAAGTCCTACCTGTGAAGATGCCTTTCGATGTCCTTTATGAGTTTGTACTCAAAAGAATCGCACAGTGCAAGCCAGGATGCTTCCATGATGTCGCTTGAAACGCCAACCGTGGTCCAGGTTCGCTTTCCGTCGGTGCTTTCTATAAGAACCCTTACACCGCTTTCAGTTCCAGTGTTTCCGTTCAGAACGCGCACCTTGTAGTCTATAAGTTTTATCTGGTTCACAGCGGGATAGAACCTGCTCAAAGCCTTCCTCAACGCCCTGTCAAGAGCGTTTACAGGACCGTCCCCCTCGCCCGCCGTAACCTCAATCTGACCGTCAACATCAAGTTTTATCTGGGCGCAGGCGCAAACGCCGTCTTCAAGACGAGGATTCATTCCGTTCGTCTGGTAGTAGTGCAGTTTGAAGAACGGCTGGTACCTTCCGATAATCTTTCTTGCAAGAAGTTCAAAACTTCCGTCCGCGCCTTCAAACTGGTAGCCTTCAAATTCCAGCTGCTTCATCTTTTTTATGACTTCCGAAGCGGTTTCGCTGTCCTTTGTAATGGAAGGATCGATTTTCTGCAATTTTTCAATTATGGTAGCCCTTCCCGCAACCTCGCTCATAAGGAACACGCGTTCATTTCCTACAGAATCCGGAGAAACGTGTTCGTACGCTGCAGGATTTTTTAAAACAGCGTCAATGTGCATTCCCGCCTTGTGGCTGAACGCGCTCGCGCCAACAAAAGGAAGCTGTGGATTCAACGAAATATTTGTAATTTCCGCGACCCTCTTTGAAATCGCTGTAAGACTCTTCATCTTTTCAAGACCAATACAGTCGTAGCCCATCTTCAGTTCAAGGTCGGAAAGAATACAGCTCAGGTTCGCGTTTCCAGTACGTTCGCCAAAACCAAGAAGAGTTCCCTGAACGTGAGTCGCGCCGCTTTCAACAGCAACAAGGGTGTTAGCAACAGCAAGCCCCGAATCATTGTGCGTATGGATTCCAACTTTTACACTTCCGCCAAATTTCTGTACAACAGCAAGAACAGCCTTCTCACATTCCCTGAGCATCGCGCCGCCCTTGGTCTCGCAAAGACAGAGCACCTCCGCGCCTCCTTCAACCGCGGCGGCAAGAGTTTTCATTGCGTAGTCGGAATCTTCCGCAAATCCCGTAAAAAAATGTTCAGCGTCGTAAATCACGTGGCGGCCATTGTCCTTCAAATAACGGCAGGTTTCCCTTATCATCGAAAGATTTTCCTCAAGCGTTGTCTTTAAAATGTCCGTCACCTGAAAAGTCCAGGATTTTCCAAAAATTACAGTCCATTCAGTGTCTGCCGAAAGAAGGCTCTGAAGGTTCGCATCCTCCGAACACTTTATTTCCTTGCGCCGAGTCGACCCGAACGCGCAGAGTTTTGCGTTTTCCAGCCCGATTTTCTTCATCTCCTGAAAAAATTCCATGTCCTTTGGATTTGAACCCGGATTTCCCGCCTCGATGAACTGCACTCCAAGTTCGTCAAGAGCCTCGCAGATGTGAATCTTGTCTTGAACCGAAAAACTTATGCCTTCGCCCTGGGCGCCATCTCGCAACGTAGAGTCAAGAATTTCAACGGATTTCCTCATATTTTCCTCGGTGAATGAAATTAGAATTTTGCATTCTTGGCGGCTTTTTGCTCCACTTGGGTTCCGCAAAAACCGTGCTTTGCGTGGCTCCGCCTTTCGGCTCCGACCAAACGCCTTAAGGCGGCGTTTGTTTTCGCTTGCGCTCACCACTACAATCACTGCCGCGCAATACAAAAACCAGTGAACATACTATTCAATTTTTTATCATTTTTCAATTGAATCTTGTCATATTTACAGATGACAAAAAGAAAAAAAATGTCTAAAATACGGCGGCGCGGACTTCCAACAAAAAACTTCAAAAACGCCCTGCCGCCGCATATTTTTTTAAGAGGAGCAAAACATGAAAGGATACGTTCACCAGTTTGAGTCCTTTGGCTGCGCCGACGGACCTGGCAGCAGATTCATAGTATTTTTAAGCGGCTGCGGAATGCGGTGCAAGTACTGCCACAATCCAGACACATGGAACATGAAGGACGGAAAAGAATATTCCGCGGAAGAAGTGCTTTCCGAGGCGCTTTCCTGCCGTTCATACTGGGGAAAAAAAGGCGGAATAACGGTTTCCGGAGGAGAACCGCTCCTTCAGATTGATTTTCTGATTGAACTTTTCACCCTGGCAAAAGAAAAAAACGTAAACACCTGCATAGACACCGCCGGAGGACCTTTCACACATGAAGGCGCGTGGTTTGAAAAGTTCAAGACTCTCATGCAAGTTACGGACATCCTTCTTATGGACATAAAGCACGTGAACGAGGAAGAACACATAAAACTTACAGGAACGACAGGAAAAAACGTCGTCGATATGTTCCGCTACCTTGACGAAATCAAAAAGCCCATATGGATACGCCACGTTCTTACGCCTGGAATAACAGACAACGACGAATACCTTGCACAGACAAGGGATTTCATACGGACGCTGCACAATGTGGAACGCGTGGAAATTCTTCCATATCACGGACTTGGCGCGATAAAATACAGGGAACTTGGACTCGACTACGAACTGAAGGAAACTCCGTCACCAACGGAAGAACGTGTCAAGACCGCACGCGAAATTCTGGAATGTGAAAAATACACCGCATGGAAAAACTAAAACGCCCGTTACAGCGCACTAGACTTTCCGTCAAGTGCATCACGCACAAGATTTTCAATTTCACGGGCGACCTGGCTTGTACTCTTTCCATTTAAATCCTTCGGAAAATAAACCTTCAAAACCTCAAAATACACGTCGGTCGCCCTCCACGGCCACCTGAGGCGAATCTGCTCGGTGTTGCGTGTAACTCCCACAACAATCGGCGAAAGAGATTCTTCCGCAATCCTAAAAACGCCGGGCTTGAACGGAAGAACCTTTCCAGATTTACTTCTGGTTCCCTCCGGAAAAATGCCCACGGACGCAACGCCGCCTTTAATATGTTCAACAGACTTTTTTATCATCTCGAACGCGCTCCGGCTGTTTCCACGTTTCAGACAGATGTAGCAGTTGCGCCTCATGTAACGGCTTCCTACAGGAATCCTGAAATTTTCTTCCTTTGATACAAACGCGATTTTTATCCTCTTCATCGCAAGGGCGCAAACCATATTGTCAAAACGGGAACGGTGGTTGGAGACAAACAGAAATTTTTCGTCGGCAGGAACCTGTTCCACGCCCTTTACATGAATCCTTACGCGCGACGCGGAACATATCAGGCTGTATCCAAAATTCAAAAGCGAATGTGAAAGTCCGCTCGGCTTTTCATAGTCCTTGTCTGGACTGTAAAAAAAGCCCGCCACAATCAGAAAGAGCCAGCCTGCAATGTAATAGACGATTCTTAACGCAAAAGGTATCAAGACCAGGGCAACAATGCCAAGCAGAACAAAAAGAACCGCGTGTAAATTCCACATGGAAGGATTATAGCACGTAATGAAAAAACCGCGGAATTTCAGTTGTAAAATTAAAGCGAAAAAATATTCTTTGCGTTCCTGTACATAAGCTTTTCATACGCCCGTGCAGAAATGTATCTTGGAAGCAGATGAAAATAATCCTGATACATGGAACGCTGCCCCATCCTGTTGCGCTCGTAAGTTTCAGGTCCGTCGATTGGAGTGTCGCTTCCAAAAAAAAGCCTGTCCTCTCCAACCTGATTCAAAAACTGTATGGCGGAAAGCATCGGGACCCAGGCGGTGTCGCCATAGATGTTTTTATGTGAGACTGCAAGTTCAATAGCGCGCTGGTTGTCAGTTCCAAGTCCAAGATGCGCCATTACAAATTTTACGTTCGGATGACGTTCAGCCATTTTTGCGACACGCTCAACGCCGTCGCACATACCGTCGCCAGTATGCGTTATTACAGGAAGGCTGTATTTTTCGGCAAGAGGCATATAGGCTTCAATACGCTCGTCGTCAAACGGAACGGCGGAATGATACGGATGAAACTTCAACGCCTTTACAACGTCGATGTTTGACTCAACAAGGCTGTAAAGAGACTCGTCAAAACCCTCCGTCAAGGGTTTTAGCCACAGCGCCGCATATATCCTTCCAAAATTTTCCCTTGCAAAACCAATCGTGTCTTCCGCCGCCTTAATCTGCGAAACCTGTAGACTTTTTGGAAGAACCTGCTGGTCGTGGTCACATTCGGCGGCATTGGAACATGAAACAATCATTTTTGAGACGCCGTATTTTTCCATGGCGTAAAGGACGTGTTCTTTTTTCATGTCAAAATCCAACGACAAACCAAAATGCACGTGGCTGTCTATTATCTCCATAATATCTCCTCTGTAAAAAGAGTAACGCATTGAACACAGAATTTCTAGTTCGCAAAAAGAAAGTGCAGAAATAAAGCCGTGCAAAGTCCAGGACGCGCACGGAAAATCCGTACAGTCTGCCATGCAGGTTTCAGCATCGCGGTCATAAATCACAACCACCCGTCAAACGGGTGGTTTGCTCTTAGCCTATAAGGCTAAGGGTCTCAAGCCGAGACTTAAGTCCCACGCTTTCACATGCGTTCAAGCCTATTGCAGCTTGTCACCCGCTGGCTCTTAAAGAGCCTTTTGTACTACTTACTACCCTTAAAAGGGTCTTCGTATTCTTTTTCAGTAATTTTATCCATCGCTATATCATGGGCTTCCTGTTCACGGATATATTTCGCAATTGTAGCTTCATTCAAGCCAACCGTACTTACGTAATATCCTTCTGCCCAGAAATGGCGGTTTCCAAACTTATATTTCAGGTTCGCATGTTTATCAAATATCATCAGACTGCTCTTGCCTTTTAAATATCCATAAATTGCGACACACTGTATTTCGGTGGTATACTTACTAACATGTGTACGTGGTCTGGCATCAGATGCCCTTCTACAATTTCCACACCTTTGTAATTACACAATTGCCGCAATATCTGTCCAATACTTTCCTTGTACTGTCCATATATTGCTTTTCTTCTGTACTTTGGTGTAAACACAATGTGATATTTACACAACCATTTTGTATGACTCAACGAGTCTCTTATATTTGCCATACAGCTTTCCTCCCTGGTGTTATGCAATAGACTTGAACAATCTTATTGTACACCTTCGAGGAAAGCTTTTTTTCTATAAGCTTTTATCTCTCGGGGCTGTCCTAGAAGTTATTAAAGACTTCAAAAAGGGCAGCCTTTTTTATGTTTAAATGAATTTTGTAAATTTTCGTTTATTGTTTTTTTTCTTAGGC
>JBHAFG010000063.1:0-7585 GCA_041855945.1 Treponema sp.
ACTTATACAAAAAACCGTATATAATTAATTAAGACGTTTAATCAATTGTCAAAACCCCTGCACAAAGGAGGTCGTTTTGCTTGCAGAAAAATTCAGGGATCTGTCCCTGGAGGTTGGTTTCGGACGCAATCTTTTTACAATGAAACGCGGAAGTTTCAAGTACAGGCAGGAAATCTGGTCAAGACGGAAAATGGTCAAGACCAATACAAACATCCTCTCCGACACCAATTTTGAACTGAAATTCATCGACCCCCAGACAGGCTCAATCTGTTCTATTTTCGTAACTGAAAAAGACGGCCTTACGCACATTGATTTTTATGGAACTCTGCCGGAAGGAATAAACCTTTACTGGATTTCTTTTCCAAGGAAAAAGGACGAACATTTTTACGGCTGCGGCGAAACCTATTCAAAATTCGACCTTTCGGGCGAAAAGGTGCGTATATGGGTCGCAGAGCATCAGAACGTCGCACGCATAAGCTCAAAAGTAATACGTCAGGCAATTTTTGGAAAACGTCCGCACCGATGTCTTCCATTTAAAAAATACGAGTCGTATTACGCGCAGCCGACTTTTGTTTCTTCGGAAAAGTATTTCTTGCACGCGGATGTAAACCTGTATTCAGAATTTGACTTCAGAAAAAAAGACAGGATTTCTCTTTATTTCCAGGAAGAGCCTCACATCGTTCTTGGCGAGGCTGACGACTTCCCCGCCCTCTCAAAAAAACTTTCCTACGTATTGGGAAGACAGAAAAAACTTCCGGACTGGATTTACGACGGCACGATTCTTGCAGTGCAGCAGGGAACAAAGGCTGTGGACGAAAAACTTGAAAAATCACGAAAGGCTGGAATAAAGGTCTGCGGTGTATGGGCGCAGGACTGGTGCGGCTGCAGGCGTACAGGTTTTGGCTATCAGGTGATGTGGAACTGGCGGAGCGACCAGGAACAGTATCCAGACCTGCATAAAAAAATCGAACAGTGGAAAAACCAGGGCGTACGTTTTCTGGGCTACATAAATCCATTCCTTGCGCTTGAAAAAGAACTTTACGCCGAAGCGTCCGCAAAAGGCTACTGCGTAAAAAACAGGAACGGCGGCGACTATCTTGTAACAATCACAACTTTTCCCGCCGCAATGATTGACTTTACAAATCCCGCGGCATACGAATGGTACAAGGACATAATAAAGAAAAATATGATTGGCATTGGAATGTGCGGCTGGATGGCGGACTTTGGCGAATATCTTCCTGTGGATTCAGTGCTTTACGACCGTTCAAATCCAGAAGAAATACACAACCAATGGCCCGCGATTTGGGCAAAACTGAACCGCGAGGCGATTGAAGAATGTGGCGTACAGGACGAAGTGTTTTTCTTTACACGGGCGGGACACACTGGAACTGTAGGACAGTCTTCAATGATGTGGACCGGCGACCAGCACGTTGACTGGTCTGTTGACGACGGAATCGGCTCTGTAATTCCTGCGACACTTTCGCTTGCAATGAGCGGTTGTGGAATCTGCCATTCAGACTCAGGCGGCTATACAACTGTAATGAACATCCGCCGCTCAAAGGAACTTCTGATGCGCTGGCAGGAGATGAATGTATTTTCTCCGCTTTTCAGGGGACACGAAGGAAACCAGCCTGAAAAAAACGCGCAGTTCGATTTTGACGAAGAAGTCCTGGCGCATACGGCAAGGTGTTCGCGGATGCACTTTGCCCTTAAAGATTATTTACAGTTCCTTGTGGACGAGGCCGAACAAAATGGAACTCCCGTGATGCGGCCTCTTTTCTACCATTACAGTGAAAAATCCGCCCTTACGGAAAAATCAGAATATCTTCTTGGAAAAGATGTGCTTGTCTGCCCCGTTCTTGACGAGGGAAAAACATCACGCAGATGCTATCTTCCAGACGACAGGTGGATCAACATTTTTTCCAAAAAAGAATACACGGGCGGAACGTTTGATGTTCAGTCAGACATTGGAAGCCCGGCCGTGTTTGTAAGAAAAGGCTCGGCATGGGAGGAATGTCTTTTTAACGCTGCTGGCAAAGGAGGAAGCCATACATGACAGAAAAGGACGATGAAGTTTACACACAGATGGGGCGCAGTTTCCTGCGGAAATGCTCCTACGGATTTGCGGACATTTACGGCGGCGGCGCGTTTGTTGTAATAAGCACGTTTTTTACGGCGTTTCTTACAAAGGCGCTTGGACTTCCGCCCGCCCTTGCAGGAACAATCCCTCTGATTGGAAAAGTGTGGGATGCGGTTACCGACCCTGTAATGGGAAACATAGCGGACAGGACTCGCAGCCGGTTCGGACCAAAACGCTTTTACATTCTTGTAGGAAGCGTAGTTTCCGCAATAACGTTCTTCCTTATGTGGATTGCCTTTCCGGGCGAATCTGTAATGGGAAAATACATATTCTACATGGCGATGTACATGCTTTTTTCAACCGGTTTTACGATTGTAATGGTTCCGTACAACGCCCTGCTTCCAGACATGGTAAGCGACTATACAGTCCGTGCAAGATTTTCAGGAATCCGCATGGTGTTCAGTACATTCGGTTCGATTCTTGCAGGACTTGTTCCAACGCTCCTCATAAAAGATCCTACGGATTCTTCCGCGTATTTAAAGGTTTCCGTGGTGTTCTCGCTGCTTTTTTTTGTCTGCATACTTCTGACATTTTTTGGAACATGGGAAAAATACAAGGAGCCTGTAAAAATCAGTCTTGCAGAAAGTTTCGTACAGTCGTTCACTGTGTATAAAAGCCATTCGTTCAGACTGTTCATCGCGATTTTCCTTTGCGGACAGGGGGCGGCGGACTTTATGACGGGACTTGCAGTGTATTACATCGACGACGTTCTGCACGCCTACGGCGGCGGGCGTTTTACAATCCTCATGGGCGTCCTTCTTGTGGCGCAGTTTCTTGGAACTCTGATTTTCAGTTTTGTAATGCCGCGAACGTCAAAGAAATTTCCGATTCTCGTGGGTTTTCCAATACGCATCATCGCGTCTGTATGCCTTCTGTTCTTTTCAAAAAGCCTTGCGCTTTCGGACGGAAGCGTTGCAATGGGCGGCTTTTACGCGATACTCGGACTGTGCTTTGTAATAGGACTTGGAATGGCGGCGTCATCCACCAGCATTTACGCAATCCTTTCTGACATGGCGGACGTTGACGAACTTATAACGTCAATAAACAGACCTGCAACCTGTTCGGCTATGGCGACATTCATACGTAAAATCGCCACGGGAATTTCATCAAGCGTAATAGGAATTCTTCTTGCAATGGTGGGCTACAGGGCAAGTCTTGCAAAGGAAGGACTATTACAGTCGGCGGAAACTCAAAGGGGAATCGCACTGATTTTTGTGGTCGCGCCAATAGTTCTTTGCGTGTTCACATGGATTCTGGCTGTAATCTTTCCATTGAACCGAAAGGAGTTCGACATCGTAAAAAAAGAAATCGCGCGCCGCAAGGGAACTGACACAAGCGTCGCCACGGATGAAGAAAGGTCGGTGTGTGAAAAAGTCACCGGCTATACATTTGAAAGGCTTTGGAACAAGGACAACGCGTTAAAGTTGAACGGCAAAAAATAACAATACGGAAAGACAGATGTTCCAGAACATTTGAAAATCCGCCATTACAGGAGTTTTACATGAAATATTTTTTAGACAGCGCAAAGATGGACGAAATCCGGGAAGCACATGGCTCGTTCGGAATTGACGGAATCACCACCAACCCAAAACACATCATGGCAAGCGGAAAACCGTTTGTAAAGGCGGTAAAGGACATCGCCGACTGGCTCAGGGAAGAAAAACTTGACAGGGGGCCTAACGTATTCCCTGTAAGCGTGGAAATAAATCCACACCTTGACGACGTTGAGCAGATGATAAATACGGCAAAGGAAGTCGCCTCTTACAGTCAGAATTTTGTAATAAAAATTCCATGCACAGCCTCTGGTGTCGCGGCCGCAAGAAAACTTGAAAAGATGGGAATACGCACAAACCTTACGCTTGTATTTTCTCCAAGCCAGGCCTTGTGGGCGGCAAAAAACAATTCGCTTTTTGTATCGCCCTTCATAGGCTGGAAGGAAGACAACGGAGAGGACTGCAGGCAGTACATCAAGGACATAGTTCAGATATACAGGAACTACGGCTTTCTTGGAAAAACACAGATTATCTGCGCGGCTGTACGGACTCCAAAACAGATTGCGGAATGTGCAGTTGCGGGGGCGGACATAGTTACAGCGGGACTTGCAGTATACAAGGCGGTGATTGAACACCCATACACCGACAGGGGACTTGGAATTTTCCGCGACGCGTGGGACAACACCGCAAAGGAATGATTTTTACGAGGCGTTTGTATGAAGATTGGATTCATAGGACTTGGCATAATGGGCGAACCAATGTGCCGGAATATTTTAAAGAAGCATGACGACAAGGTGTTCGTGTTCGACTTTGTAAAAACTCAGGTTGAAAAACTTGCAGAACTTGGAGCGGTTCCATGTTCAAGTTCAACGGAAGTGGCGGAAAATTCTGACGTAATAATCTCGATGGTGCCAAAATCTGAACATTCAGTGAGCGTGTATGACGAGGTTCAAAAAGTGTCAGGAAAAGGAAAAATCTGCATAGACATGTCAACAATCGACCCGAGCGTTTCAGTTGAAATCAGCAGAAAAATCAAGGCGACGGGCGCGCAGTTTGCGGACGCTCCGGTTGTAAAATCAAAACCGGCCGCGATTGCAGGAACACTTGGAATATACGTAGGATGCGACCCCGAACTTTTTGAGACAATCAGACCGATTCTGCTTTACATGGGCGAAAACGTAATGCGCATGGGCGAAAACGGAAAGGGTCTTGTAATGAAAATCTGCCACAACGCCCTTGTAAGCCAGATACAGAACGGAGTGAACGAAACTTCAACCCTGGCGGAAAAAAACGGAATCGACATACTCACCTTTGCAAAGGCGATAAGTTTTGGCGGCGGACAGAATTTCTATCTGGACTCAAAAAAAGATTCAATAAGCCGCGGCGACTTTACAACAGCGTTTTCCGTTGAAAACGAACACAAGGACATAGGAATATGCCTTGAACTCGCCAAAGAAAGCGGACTGCAAATGCCAGGGCAGGAAAACGCAAAACGCGTGTATGACCAGGCGATGCGGCAGGGTCTTGCAAAAGAAGATTTCAGCGCGACTGTAAAGGTTGTAAGGAACCAGGTATAAATGCAAACACTTGAACATCTGAACAGAGTGAACGACGTTCCAATACATTCGATTGAATCGGACGAATTTTCCACATACGGAAGAATTGTCCGAGGCTTAGACTTTTCGAGTCTGATTGAGTATATGGAAGAAAAAACAGAAATTCCAGACGAAAACATTTACGTTCCTTCCGTGCCGCAGATGGAAGTCCTTGCAGTCAAGGATGAAATCCAGCGGAACATTTACGGCGGAATGGAAATTCAGATTGGATTCTGCAACGGAAAAAACTCAACGTTCAATGGATTTGAATACCACAAGGGAAGCGAACTGAACATAGCCGTCACGGACTTTATGATTTTTCTGGGACACGTATGGGAAATCAGGGAAAACAAATACAAAGTTTCCGACGCAAAAGTGTTTTTTGTAAAAAAGGGAACTGCGTTTGAAATGTTCCAGACCACCCTTCACCTTTCGCCAATACGCGCGGCCGCGGACGGATTCAAGGCGGTTGTTGTCCTTCCAAAAGGAACAAACACGCCGCTTGACGCGTCTCGGTCTTTAAATACAGCCTGCAATACAATGGAAGAAAGGCTTCTGCTCAAAAAAAACAAGTGGGTAATCGCGCACCCTGAACGAAAACCGCTTGTAGCACAGGGAGCGTTTGCAGGAATAATCGGCAAAAACAAGGCGCTGAACTTTTAAATGAACGCCGCGTTTTTTTACGCTGTGGTGTTCCTCAGCAACATAATACAGGGAATCACGGGTTTTGCAGGAACGATTCTTGCGCTTCCGTTTGGAATAATGCTTGTGGGGTTCGACACCGCAAAACCGATTTTGAATCTTCTTGGAATTCTCGCTCCGTGCATGGTGCTTTTTTCAAACATAAAGAAAGTCCGCTGGAACGAGTTTTTGATTGTTGCGGCCTTTATGATTCCGTTCATGGCGCTTGGAATTTTCCTTGGCAGAACGTTTTCCGGAAACCAAAAGATTCTATACAGGACCCTGGGAATTTTTGTGATTCTTCTTGCGGCGGCAAGGTTTTACGGTCTTGTAAGGGAATCTTTGGACGAAAAAAAAACACACCTGTCGGAGGAAAAATACGCAGAACACAAAAAAGAACTGGGAGCCGGAACGCAGGCAGGTTCTGTAAAAGACTGCGGAAAATCCGACATACAGGAAAGGCCGTTTTCCGATGGCGGAAAAAAATCTTCCTGCGGCGGAAACGACGTTGTAAGACGCCGGGAAAAATACGTAAAACGCGGCGGCCTTTTTTTTGAACGCGCAAGGAATTTTTTCCTTCTTGTAGCGGCGGGTGTCGTACACGGAATGTTTGTTTCGGGCGGGCCGCTCCTTGTGGGCTATCTTTCAAAACGCCTTGGAGAAAAAGACCAGTTCCGTTCAACAATCTCGCTTGTGTGGATTCTGCTGAATTCCCTGATTCTTTTCAGCGACATACACGCGGGGTTTTGGCGCAGGGAAACAGTAATTATGGGGGCGGCTTCCGTTCCGTTCATGGTGCTCGGCGTCGCGCTTGGCGGCTTCCTGTGTAAAAAGATGAGCCAAAAACTTTTTCTGGTGCTCACCTACATTTTGTTCATAGTTTCGGGCGTAAGCCTGATTTTAAAATAAACCAATACGCGTTCACCGGCGGTTGAACGGTGAATCGACAGAGGAGCAATTTTTATGACAGATTTTCAAGTGGCGTATGTTCCCATAGGCGTTCCGACCTTCCATCTGGAAAGCGCAAAAACCGAATTCCAGAATTCCGCGGCCCTTTTAAAGTCCGTGTGCAATGAAACGGTTCTTCCAGACGAAATGCTTCTTACAATGGAAAAGCTGTCGGATTTCCTTGACTCCATAAATCCGGACCTGATTGTTCTTCAGAACGTTACTTTTGCAAATTCCGCATACGCGGCCGAGGTTGTAAAACGTTTTGACTGCCCGATCCTGCTCTGGACCTTACGCGAGCCTGCAATGGACGGCGGAAGGCTCAGGCTGAACTCCCTTACAGGAGCGTATTCCGCGGCGAACACAATACGTCAGTTCGGAAAAAATTCTTTTGAATACATATTCGGTTCACCGCAGGAAGAAAAAGTTGCGGCAAAAATCAGGGCGACAGTTTCAGCCGCACGCCTTAAAAAACAGATGTCTTCGATAAAACTTGCAGCAATAGGACACACGCCGCAGGGCTTTGGTTTTGGACGGGCGACCGACATCGAAATGCTGAAAAATTTTGGCGTAAAACTTGAATCAATAGAGGCGCGGGAATTGATGCAGAAGGCGGCCTCGTTCTCCGACGAAGATGTATTGGAAAATCTTTCCGAAGCGGAAAAATCAATGGTTGGACTTGAAAAAACGCCGCAGAAAAATAAAATGGATTTTGCACGCCTTTACAG
>JBHAFG010000064.1:0-9494 GCA_041855945.1 Treponema sp.
CACCCAATACCAGGGCGCCGGGGGTGCATCAGGCGGATTCCAGCCAAGAACCAATTTCCAGAACCAGGCGCCAAGCGCGATGCCGGACTACGGAAACGATTTTTCGGGCGGCGGAAGCGACTTTCCGGAAGATATACCTTTCTAATTTGAAGATTGCACGAGTTCCGTGCATTTAGAACTAAACTGGGCTAACGCCTTTCAATAACTTTGGAGAAACTATGTCTGAAGAAACAAGAGAAAATATCGTAGAAGATCAGGATGCAATGCAGCAGTCAAATCCTGAAACAGAGGGTCGCGACGACGACGGACGTGACGGAGGACGCGCAAAGAACAAGACGTTCTTCCGCAAGAAGGTATGCCGCTTCTGCGCCAACAAGGCAAAAATCGACTACAAGGATGCCGACGGACTTCGCCGCTTCACGACTGAACGCGGAAAGATTCTTCCACGCAGAATCACGGGAACCTGCGCGAAGCACCAGAGGGAACTTGCAGGCGCAATCAAGAGGGCAAGGTCAATCTGCCTTCTTCCATTCGTGGCTGAATAAAAAACGCTCCGTACGGGGCTTTAAAATTTTATCATTGCGGCGATCCAACTCCTGGTGACGCCGCGACTCAAACATTCAAGAGGAGTTTGAAATGAAAGTAATCTTAAACGTAGACGTAAAGCACCTTGGCGAAGAAGGCGACGTAAAGAACGTCGCCAACGGATATGCGCGAAACTATCTTCTTCCACGCGCACTTGCAGTGCCTTTCACACCTGAAACAGAAGCGCTCTTTGAATCAAAGAAGGCTGAAATCGAGGCAAGAAAGGAAATCAAGAGGGTCAACGCCAAGAGCCTCAAGGAAAAACTTGAAGGTTCAGCATTTGAAATCACAATGCCTGCAGGCTCAAACGGAAAACTTTACGGAGCCGTTACGGCACATGTTGTCGCAGACGTGCTTGCAAAGAACGGCTTCGAGATTGAAAGAAAGCGCATAGAAATTCCAGGACTTGCAATCAAGTCCGTAGGAAACTACCACGCGACCATCAAACTTTACGAGGCGCAGACCGCGGAAATCGCAATCAGCGTAAAGGCGCAGGAAACTGCGGACGCAAAGGCGGAATCGCCAAAACCTGCAAAGAAGGAAGAACCAAAGGCTGAAGAACCTGCCGCAGAGCAGGAAGAAAGCCAGTCTGAACAGGACTAGGACTTTTTCTTTGCGCATACAGGGGCTACGATTGAGTTTTACGCTTGGTTGTAGCCTTTGTTGTTTTAAGAGCTCAGAATGTGGATAAAACGTGGATAAACCGTGCAAAACAGGGGGATAACAATGACGGAAAACGAACTGAAGGACAGCGTCCAGCCAAACAATCCAAACGCCGAGGAAGCGACACTTGGCGCGATACTGCTTGACTGGGATTCGCTTTCGGACATAGTGACCACCCTGAAGCCGGACAGGTTCTACAACTATTACAACAGGACCATCTACGAGGCCATGGTGTCGCTTTTCAAACAGAACGTGCACGGCGACATGAATTCGGTCGCGAACGAACTTACAAAGACAGGAAAACTTGAACAGGCGGGCGGACTCGCCTACATCGCGGCCCTGACCGACAAGGTTCCAACCGCGGCAAACATAGGCTACTACGTTTCAACCGTAATGGACTGCGCCACAAGACGCGACCTCATAAAAATTTCCGCGGAGGTAAAGGCGTCCTGCTTCGACAAGAACCACGACGCAAAGCAGATTCTTGAAGAGGCGGAAAAAAAGATATTCTACCTCGCGGAACGGAGCGACTCCACGCAGGTCCACCAGATGCAGGACGTAATTTCATCCACGATAGGAATCATCGAAAAAAGATACAACAACAACTCGGAACTCACAGGAATTCCTTCCGGAATCGCAAGACTTGACACCATGACGTCCGGATTCCAGAAATCAGAACTGATAATAATCGGAGCGCGTCCTTCAATCGGAAAAACAGCGTTCGCCCTTTCCATGATGCAGACGATCGCGATAGAAAAAAACATTCCGTGCGGATTCTTCTCGCTTGAAATGTCATGCCAGTCGATAGGACAGAGGCTTCTTTCACAGGTGGCAAGGCTTCCCAGCATAAAACTCAGGAACGGAATGTTGAACATCTCGGACTTCAAGAAACTGCAGGACGCGGCGGGACGATGCTACAACGCTCCGCTGTACATAGTTGACACGCCGAACATGCAGCTTCTGGATTTGAGGGCGACCGCGCGGCGAATGGTGATGAACCAGAACATAAAGGTGATATTCATCGACTACATAGGACTCATTTCCGTGGACAACCCAAGCGCCAACACATGGGAGAACGTCTCCGAAATCTCAAAGTCGCTCAAGGCCCTTGCAAGGGAACTTGACATACCGATAGTCGCGCTCTGCCAGGTGGCGCGAGACGCCGAAGGACAGGAGCCAAACCTCGCGCAGTTGAGGGGGTCAGGCTCTATAGAACAGGATGCGGACGTGGTTCTGTTCCTGCACAGGGACAGAAAGATAATGGACGAGGCCAATCCCGTCCAGGAGGCGAAGTGCGTGGTGGCAAAGCAGAGGAACGGCGCGACAGGCGACGTTGAGATGGTGTTCTTCCCTTCATTCACAAAATTTGAAAACAAGATGCAGGAAGGCTAAAAAAAAATCAAAAAAATCATTTTTTTTTGATTTACCACTTGACCAAAAACCTGCGTTTGTATATATTAAACACATCACTTGCGGCAGTCATATAACGGCTCATTATCTCAGCCTTCCAAGCTGAAGACGAGGGTTCGACTCCCTTCTGCCGCTTGAAAACCTCCTGGCTTACAGGAGGTTTTTTTATTTCTCGACGGCGCCTTCCATCCAGCGTCCTTGAATTCTAAAATATTTCTAAATTACAGTTTTTTGTTTTTAAGAAAAACTTCATTTTTTTCCGCTTTTACAGCATATATGATTGAAGAAAGTTCTATCTTTATGAAAAACGCGATAGAAAAAATGGAGGAACACATTCATGGATAAAAAAACAGGGCTTGCCGCAATGCTCATCGCCATCGCCCTTCCCGCGTTCCCGCGCATAATGCTGCAGGCGGATCTTTCCACGATAGGTCTTGCGGCGGAGTTCACATCCGAAGATCTTTCAGGAAATGAATCGGACGGCAAGATCCTGTTCAGCCCGTTTCCAGACATGGGAATGAACCTGTTCTGGGAATTCGCTACGGACGACACTGAAAAAAAAATCCACTGGTTTTTAGGCGGCGGCGCGGGATTTTCAAGAGGAGCGCACGTGAACGCGGCCGGCGGCATGAACATAGGGCTTGCGGAATTTGGAAAATTCCGCCTTGAACTTTCAAACTACCTTAAAGTCGGAAGAGTCGTATGGCTTGGAAACCAATCGCTTTACATCAACACGTCATGCGACATTTTGATGATGATGAAAAACCGCAGGGAGTTTTACTTCGGACAGGGAATTTCCATCACAAGCAATACATGGTCTGTCAAAAACGACGACAATGCAGACAGTCGGGAGGAAAACATACACACTTCACTGCATTTCCTTCTGGGGCTTAGAATTTAAAAACACAAGGATGAAGTTCCGCCTTATTTTCAAATCTGGAGTTTAAAAATGAAAAAAACAACGGTATTTACAGTCCTGATGATGCTTTCCGTGCCCACATTCGCAATTGGAAGAGCGGATTCCACCGCGCGGCTGAACATCGAAACAAGCGTGGAACCCGCAGGTCTTGTATACACCCTCAACCACGACAGCGCCAGAGGCGCCAGAACCTCCATGTTCGCAAGTTTCCTTACAGGCTTCAACAACACTGTCGCATACGAGTTTCCGTCCAACACAAGAAGACACGTGTACATCGGAGGCAACATAGGAGCAATACTTGTAGGGGCGAACATTGGAATGAACATCGAACTTTTCAAGACAAGACTGTACGACTTTGAACTGAACCTGGATCTTGTTGCGGGACTTAGCGCATCTTCACCTGCCATAAAACCCAGCGTGAACCTGCTGTGGCTTTCCGAGAACAGAAAAAGATTCTACATAAAGACCGGCATTTCCCTCATGCATGTTCAATCCCATGGGGAATACAAGTCGTCGGAAGAAGAAAGCGGCGCTTTCTTCAACATGCTGGACATACTCGCGCCTACAACAGGCATAGGATTCAAGATATAGAGCCGTCTTGAACCTGCATGAAAAATTAAATTCCTCGCACCGCGCGCCCACGCCCCATGGAACAGGGTTGCCTCCTTCCGTTTTATAACACAACATTATTGACAATCAAAATAAATATGCTATGATACTGAATCGGGCTTTATTTAAATGGATAAAAAGTTAAAAGAGGAGATTAACAAAAAGCAAGGCGGTCAGGGATTCATAAAGATCACGGACAGCCCGGTTCACACTCTTAACTCCGAGCAGAAAGTAATTCTCAACAGAAAGGGCAACGTGATGTTCAATGAAGGAGACATTGAAAGCGCGCGCCGCATATACACCACCACTGGGTATTCTGATGGTCTTACGCGGGTCGGAAACGTCTATGAAGAAAAAAACGAAAGTTTGAAAGCCCTCAAGCAATACGTCCTCGCCCACAACAGGGGAAAGGCGGAACCAATCTACGAAAAGATTGCAAGCGTGGTCTCAAGACTTCTGGAAGAAGGCTGACCCTCACCAAATTCATTACAAAAGGATCTAAAAATGACAGATGAAATTTTTGAAGCACGGAACGATTTTTCTTTTTCAGCGGAAAACATTGAGGCGAACGCCGAGGCTGACAAGACCCAGACGGAACTGAACAGCAAGATTTCAGAACTTTCCAAGAACGGCTACATACTCCTCAAGTCGAACGACATCATAGGGGCGAAGGAAGCCTTCAACAAGATTCTGGAACTGGACGAAAACAACAACTACGCGCTCGTGGGACTCGGCGACTCTGAAAGAAAGGAAAACCACTTCAACGAGGCGATAAAACACTACAGCACCTGCCTTTCGTTCCATCCTGGAAACAACTACGCCCTCTTCGGACTTGCAGACTGCTTCAAGGCTTTGAACCAGTACCAGCAGGCGATAAACATCTGGGAGCAGTACCTTGTACACGACGACAGGAACGTGACAGTACTTACAAGGGTGGCGGACGCTTACAGAAAGATACACGACTTCAAGAAATCAAAGGAAATGTACCTCAAGGTTCTTGAAATGGAGATGGACAACGCATACGCCCTCATCGGACTTGGACACCTGCACTACGACTTCAAGGAATACAAGGACGCGCTGTACTACTGGACGCGTATGTTTGAACTGAACCGCGCGAACCTCGACATAAGAATCCTCACCTCAATAGGAAACTGCCACAGGAAGCTCAAGACCTTCGACCAGGGAATATACTATTTCGAAAAGGCCCTTGAGATGAATCCAAAGAATTTCTACGCGCTGTTCGGACTTGCAGACTGCTATCGTGGAATGAACCAGCAGTTCCGCTCTATCGAGTACTGGAACAAGATCCTTGAACTAGATCCAAAGAACAAGGTCATCATAACACGCGTAGGCGACGCGCTCAGAAACACGGGCGACTACAAGAAGGCCGCCGAATACTACAACAAGGCGCTGAACATAGACTTCGACATATACGCCGCCCTCGGACTCGCCCTAATATGCAAGGGCGAGGGAAAATACGAGGAGGCGATTGAAAGGCTGCAGAACCTCATAAGAAACGATCCAAAGAACTACAGGCTCTACATCGACCTTGCAGACTGCTACATAAGGCTGAACAACAGGCAGAAGGCGATAGACACGCTTGAAAATTTCCAGAGGATTGGAATACGAAGCACTGCCGTGAACGACTATCTTGATAGAATCAAGAACAACAGGCCGCTTTTCTCCTAAACCGAAAACCCTCAAAGGCTTTTATGAAAAAAACATCTTTGACAGGACTTCTCCCCGAAGAAATCTCCGAAATTCTTGGATTCACCCAGAAGTTTCGGGGCCTTCAGGTGTACAGATGGATTTATTCTGGAGCCGAGACTTTCGACCAGATGACGAACATCAGCGCACGGGACAGGAAGGACATCGCCGAAAAAGCCGCGCTCCGCTCCTCGTCTGTAAGCCAGATCCTCAAAGACCCGGACGGAACGATAAAACTTCAGGTCACTCTTGAAGACGGAAAGGCGGTGGAAACAGTCCTTTTGACCGACAGGGAGGGACGAAAAACCGCCTGCGTGTCGTGCCAGGCCGGATGCGCCATGAAGTGCGCGTTCTGCCAGACGGGAACGCTTGGATTTTCAAGAAATCTGACCGCGGGAGAAATATGCGAACAGTTCCTCTTCCTCGAAAAAGAATGCGGAAGGCTTGACAACATCGTGTTCATGGGGATGGGAGAACCGATGCTGAACCTTGGCGCAATAAGAAAGGCGATACAGATTCTAACGGACAGCAGGGGGCGTAACCTTTCCTCAAGAAGAATCACGCTCTCCACGTCGGGAATCATAAAGGGCATATACGACCTTGCGGAAAACGGACCTGCGATAAGGCTCGCCGTTTCCCTCACAACGGCGGACGAGGCGCTCAGAAAGAAAATCATGCCAGTCACATCCACAAATCCACTTCCAGAACTAAAAAAAGCGATAGGATACTACGCCGAAAAGACGGGGAAAAGGGTCACGCTTGAAGCCGCGTTGATGAAGGATGTGAACACCGACAGAAGGAGCGCGGAAAACCTTGTGGAATTCACGGAAGGACTTGACGTGAACGTGAACCTGATTCCGTGGAATCCTGTAAAAAGCCTTCCCTTCAGCGAGCCAAGCCAGGGCGAAGTGAGGTCGTTTTCAAAAATACTTGAGGATGCGGGCGTAAAGGTAACACAGAGGACAAGGCGCGGCCGAAAGATTGGCGGCGCCTGCGGGCAGCTTGGCAAATCTCTTTAAAAGAAACTTGAAGTTCCATTTGGAATATCTTATAATCAATATATCAACATTTACATGGAGCACAGCAGATGCAGAAAAAAATATACGTGGCAGGAATGTTCGATGCAGATTCCGCGGGCAAGGTGGAAGGCGCGGTAAAGGCGGTAGCCGGAGTTTCTTCGGTAACCGCAAACTCGGACAAGTCGCAGGTTCTTGTAGACTTTGACGAGGGAACTGCGGGAATCGAGGACTCCATAAACGCCGCAATATCAGGCGCGGGCGTTGAAGTTCTTGGCTAGAACCCTATGAAACTGTCAATTCTTGACGCGCACGCACTGAATCCCGGCGACTTGAACTGGGATATTTTTAAGCCGTTCGCAGACACATACATCTACGAGCGGACGCCTGAAAATCTTGTAGCGGAGCGAATCGGAAACTCTGATGCGATTTTCATAAACAAAATCGGAATCACCGAAGAAATTCTTTCAAAATGCCCCAACCTCAAGTACATAGGAGTACTGGCCACGGGCTACAATGTGGTTGACGTGGACGCTGTAAAAAAAGCGGGAATCACGGCCACGAACATCCCCTCATACAGCACAATGGCTGTGGCGCAGCACACATTCGCATTGATCGCCCATTTTACAAACCATGTGGCAATGCACGACCGTTCCGTCCACGAAGGCGGCTGGATAAAAAGCCCCGACTTCTGCTACTGGAACGCTCCACTGACTGAACTGTGCGGAAAAAAAATCGGAATATTCGGCTACGGAAACATAGGCAGGCAGGTTGAAAAAATCGCCCTCGCGTTTGGAATGAAGCCTCTTGCAGTTCCGCACAGAATCACTTCTGAAACAAAAAACGCAGTTCCTCTTGAAAAAATGCTTTCAGAATCAGACTTCATAAGCCTTCACGCCCCGCTCACAGACGAAACTAGAAACCTTGTGAACGGAAGAACAATATCGTTGATGAAGGACGGCGCGTACATCATAAACACCGCCCGTGGAGCGCTTGTAGACGAGCGGGCAGTGTCGGAGGCGCTTTGGAGCGGAAAACTTTCAGGATACGCGGCGGACGTGCTTGAACACGAGCCTATGACGGCCTCCTCGCCCCTTCTTGACGCGCCGAACTGCGTCCTTACCCCACACATAGCATGGGCGCCGCTTGAAACGAGGAAGCGGGCAATGGAAACCGCGCTTTCAAATTTCAAGTCGTGGATTGATGGACGAGTGCAGAATTCAATTTATTGATTTTATGACCATGAAAGGCTTTTATTGAAAACATATTTTTGTTAAACTATATTTAAGAAATTCAGTAAAATTAAACTTTTGGAGAAAATTATGGGAAAGACAATCGCCGAAAAAATCTTTGAATCACACCTGATAGACTCGCCGTTCGAGAACGCATACGTTTTGAAACTGGACAGGGTTTTCTGCCACGAAATCACAACGCCGATCGCAATCAACGACCTTCTGGAACGAAACATGGACAAGGTTTTTGACGCCGCCAAAATAAAGGCGGTGATAGACCACGTGACGCCTGCAAAGGACTCCAAGACCGCCGAACAGGGAAAAATACTCAGGGACTGGACCCGAAGACACGGAATAAAGGACTTCTTCGACATAGGATGCAACGGAGTGTGCCACGCGATATTTCCAGAAAAGGGCTACGTCCGTCCCGGATTCACGGTGATAATGGGCGACAGCCACACCTGCACCCACGGAGCGTTCGGAGCGTTCGCGGCGGGAGTTGGAACCACCGACCTTGAAGTTGGAATCCTCAAGGGAGTGTGTTCTTTCAGGGAGCCAAAATCAATAAAATTCATCCTGAACGGAAAACTAAAAGATGGAGTGTACGCAAAGGACGTCATACTCCACATAATAAGCAGGATTGGTGTAAACGGAGCGACAAACTGCGTCATTGAGTTCACGGGACCTGTAATAGACTCTTTCGGAATGGAAGAGCGCATGACGGTATGCAACATGGCTGTAGAGGCGGGAGCGACAAGCGGAATATGCCAGCCGGACGAAAAGACTGTAGATTACCTCTGGCCTTTCATCAAGGACTCTTTCAGCACGAAGGAAGACGCTCTCTTGGAATACTCAAAATGGAGGTCCGACGAGGACGCCTCATACGAAAAGGTGTACACCCTTGACCTTTCAGACCTTGAACCTTTATGCACGTTCGGTTACAAGCCTGACCAGGTAAAGAAGGTTTCAGAAATGAAGGGAACAAAGGTTGACCAGATATACATAGGTTCATGCACGAACGGAAGGATAAGCGACCTGCGTGTCGCGGCTGAAGTCCTCAAGGGAAAAAAACTTGCCAGCGGAGTCCGTGGAATAGTAAGTCCGGCGACTCCAGACATATACAGGCAGGCGTTAAAGGAAGGAATCATCGACGTGTTCATGGAAGCGGGATTCTGCGTCACAAACCCTACCTGCGGCGCCTGTCTTGGAATGAGCAACGGAGTGCTCGCCTCCGGAGAGGTCTGCGCGTCCACTACAAACAGAAACTTCAACGGGCGCATGGGAAAGGGCGGCATGGTCCACCTTATGAGCCCTGCTACGGCGGCGGCTACCGCAATTGCAGGCGAGATTACA
>JBHAFG010000065.1:0-52821 GCA_041855945.1 Treponema sp.
AGCCCTCCGGTCCCTTTGAAACGTCAAGTTTAGGAGGCTCGTATTTTCCACGGCGTGCAAGACTGTTCTCATAGAAGAACGTGCACGCGCTCACCTCGGTTTGAACCTCGTCCAGGGCGTCCCTTATGTATATCTTGGTTCCAGGATATGTAACACCCTCGACCTTGACCTTTCCTATCGCCTTCAACTGCCTCAGGTGTTCCTGTATGCCGTTTATCTCTTCTGAAATCTTTGCGTTCTCGTCCACAATCTCCTTCTTCCTGTTGTTGTCAAGAAGGAGCCTTGATTCCTTGTCGGATGGAAGTTTTTTCCTTGTCTTTTTTATGCCCTCAAGATTGTCTATCTCAAGCTGCAGGCTTTCCATTTCCTGGGAAAGTTTCGACTGCCTTTCAAGAAGTCCGTCAAGCCTTAATTTAGCCCTTGGATCCACACCCACCGTGAGCGTCGTGGACGCGCCCCCTCCAGGAGAGCCGAGCGTGCGTGCGCATATTTCTTCCGTCGCAAAAAGCGTGCCGCCCGTAATCTGGGCCTTTTTTCCATACACCACGATGTTTTTCATCGCCGTTATGTTGCAGTTCATAAGAGAGTCAGTGGCGACAAGGTTTTCCTCCACGTCTATCGACATCTCCTGCACGAACTTCACCCAGAGCGACTTTCCGCACTTTATGGAGCCTTCGTTCTTTCCGAAAACACCCTGATGTATGATTATGTTTCCGTCGGACTCTATTACGGACTTTCCTACAGTTCCGCCTATGTCTATGTCGCCGGAGGCGCGCACGTCGAATCCGTCCTCCACGTTTCCCTTTATGTACACGGTTCCAAGGAAGTCCACGTTTCCAGACTTTATGTTCACCGCGTCAAGGTTCAGCACAGGCTCTACCGTTATCTTTCCGTTCACAAGGCGGACCTGTCCGTTCTTTGTGGCGACAACAGTAACTCCGTCCTTGTCGAACTGCACGTTCTGACCAAGGGATATTGGAAGATCCTTTCCGTTTTTAGCCTCAAGATAGCGTCCGAACACTGTCTTTCCGCCCTTTCCGCGGGTCGCAAGGACTTTTACAGCAAGGGTCTGCCCTTCCACGACGTTCTGGATCTTGTTGTTCTTCTTGTAGTCTATGATTCCAGATTCGTCCTGTACGGCGCCAAGTTTCGTTTCGTCCGTTATGAACTTGTAGTCAAGGTATGAATCGTGCCCGTCCTCAGGCATTATTGCCGTCGCCACCTCGAAAGGAGTGTTGTACACGGGATTGTCAACAAATTCACGTATTTTTTCCTCGCTTATTCCCGCTACGATTCCCTGGTTCTTCAAAGATTTTTCTATCTGGTCTGCGGTGAGGTCGGCCCCGCTCTGCGCCGGAGCGTCAACAACAATTGTTCCGTGAAGTTCATCCTTCGAGATGTCAACCGATACTGTAGAGTCGGCGGCCGCTATGTGCGCGTATATTCCAACGGTCTCGTATTCTCCGTTCGTTCCAGTGCCTATCAGCTGGTGTATGAGTTCCGCGTCGAACTGTTCCGTGTCCGGTCGGCGAACAAGGTCAAGCACGTCCTTCTCGTCAACCGGCCTTCCCTTTCCGAGCGGTGGAATGACCTTCAGTTTTATTGAAGAGCCGAAATGCCGCACGTAGAAAAGTCCGTCCCTGTTTTCAACCTGCACTTCCTGAACAAGTCCGTTTTCATCCACAAGCACGCCGTTTTCACTTCCCTTGGACTTCGACACAGTGTCAGGATTCTGATATATCCTGAGCTTCCACGGCTTTTTGCCCATTCCAAGAAAGCCGTTGCTTCCCTTTTCCACCACCTCGTACTCCAGTTTGTCCGTGTGGAGATCCAGCTGCACGGCGGCATCGGCAAGAGCCTCGTCTATGGTGGAAGCATTGACATCCACGTGATGAAGTTCCCTGTCGATTGAGAGCCTTTTCTGCATTTCGGCGCGAATCTTGTCAAGGGAAACCATATCTACATGATTCCTTTTCGCATGTTCGTGAGTTTCGCCCGAAGACGCAGGTTCGCCTTGGTGTGCAGCTGCGAGATGCGGGATTCGCTCACGTCGAGAACCTCGCCTATTTCCTTGAATGTGAGGTCTTCGTGGTAGTAGAGCACTATGACCATTTTTTCCTTTTCGGGAAGTTCGTTTATCGCCTGTATTATGACCTTGCGGATTTCCTCACGCTCAGCGATTACGTCGGGGTTCAGGCTTGCGGGTGACTCTATGCTGTCGCCTATGGACATACTGTCGTTGTCGTCGCCTGAATACCACACCTCGTTCAACGAAAGCACGCTCGTTCCCGAAACCTTCATTATTGTCCTGTGGTACTCGTCCTCGCCCATCTTAAGCGCCTCCGCTATCTCGGAGTCGCTTGCAGTCCTTCCAAGGCGCGCCTCAAGGGAAACTATGGTGTCTTCGATTTCGCGCGACTTCTGCCTCACGGAACGCGGAACCCAGTCGATCTGCCTCAGCTCGTCGAAAATCGCGCCGCGAATTCTTGTTACAGCGTAGGTCTTGAATTTTACGCCCTTAGCGGAGTCGTATTTTCCTATTGCGTCAAGAAGCCCGAACTGTCCGTAGCCCACAAGGTCGTCGAATTCAACGCTGTTGGGCATTCCCACGGCGACCTTTCCCGCGACATATTTTACAAGAGGCATGTACTGCCTGATAAATTTATCCCGAAGTTTTGAAGATTTTGTTTTTCGGAATTCTTCCCAGAGTAAATCTTCTTCTTTTTCGTCATTAATTGAAGCCTGTTCTGGTCTGTTTTCTTCCATATCCTCTAGTCCTTATGTTTTCTATATGAACAAGCAAAAGTTTTCATTCTTTTGCAAGCAATGTGCTTATCGCCTTCGCCATCAATGAAACGTCCCTTCCTTCTGTGATTTCAGAAGCGTCGCGTCCAGACGACTGTCCGGACGGAATGTAGGAGTCGTCCGCGCCCGAAGGTCTTGGAGCCGCAGACGTTATGTCCTCAAGGTCTGGAAGCGTGTCCAGTTCCTCGGCGGAAGAACCTTCCCCAATGGAGCCGTCAGAAAGGCTTTCCATGTTTCCTCCGCCAACTTCCCGCGCCGTCTTGGATTCTGTTCCGGTGATGTTCGAGGCAGTCTCCGAAAAGGAAATCGGAACGAAACCGGAAGAACTTTCCGCGTTGGCGGAAAGAATCTTCTGTCTTGCAGAATCTTCCGATTTTCTTGCGGCATCTCCGCCTTCAGGAGCGTCTCCTGGAAACGAATCCGTTTCCGAGCCTTCCAGAGCCGGCATCCCCTCTATGGCGGAGGAAGAGGCCTTCGCGCTTCCCTTCATGTCTTCCTCGTTCAGCATCTGGTGGTTCGTTCCAACAAAAAACTGCGAGTCGTCAGAGCCTTCAGGAAAGTCCTGATCCTCGATTGTAATGTCCACGTTCTGACCTGTGGAATACGGCCGGGATGCGTTTTCTGAAACCGGGGATGAATCCGCATACGAATCAGAAATGTTCAGAACCTTCTGGAAAAGAAACTGCATTGCAAATCCCAGCACCGCAAATACAAGCGCGAAAATGAACGCCAAAAGCAAAATGCGTCCAAAAGCCGCGCCTGAAAAAAGTCCAAAGAAAAAGGAAAGTGCAAAACCAAAAATAGAAAATCCGAGAATGAATTTCAAGTTCTTCAATTTTAACCTCCCTTCTTGACTTTTAATGTTGCAATTATATAACAAAATTATCTAAAAAGACAGCAAATTGTTAATTTCTGTTCTTTTTGCCAAGAAATTTCTTAAGAAAATTGGAAACGCCCTCGTTGTCCATGACTTCAGTCTTTTCAATGCGCCCAACTATGTGCTTGAGGCAGACAGACGGCTTTGACGTCGGGTTCACGACAACGAACGGCTTCTGCCGTATGACCGACGCCTGCACCACGGGGTCGTCGTACACAAAGCCTATGTAGTCAATCTTGTAGCCAAGAAACTGCCCCACAATGTTTATGATGCGCTCCGCTATCCTTTTTCCCTCGTCCGCTGAATGGACCCTGTTTACAAGGAGTTTAAGGTTCACAGGCCTGTCCATTATCTCGGTGGTGATTATCTTTATGATTCCATACGCGTCTGTGATCGCCGTAGGCTCCGGGGTTGTAACGACGTAAACCTCGTCCGCGGCCGCGACAAACTGAAGAACGTTGTTCGCGATTCCCGCGCCCGTGTCGATTATTATTATGTCCGCGTTCTCAAGCGCGCTGAACTGCTTGGCAAAGTATTCAAGTTCCTCTATCGTCAGGTTCGCTATCTTTGAAAAACCGTTCGCGCCCGCGATGAATTTTATCCCGAATTCGGTGTCAAGGATAATCTCCCTCATAGTCTTCTTCTTGTTTATGACGTGCATGAGGTTGTACTGCGGAACCGTGTTCAGAAGCACGTTTACGTTGGCCATTCCAAGGTCGCCGTCTATGAGGATGACCTTTTTTCCAAGCTGGGCGTAGGCGATCGCCATGTTCACCGAGATGTTGGTCTTTCCGACACCGCCTTTTCCGCTGGTGATTGCGATTATCCTTGTTGAATGTCTGCCCTTCGCGTCAGCGTTCCTAGAGGAAACAGGACCGTCCTCATATCCGCTTTCCATAAACACCTTCAAGTCCTCTGCCTGTTCTTCCATCTTTATTCCTCGCTTTCATCTTCTTTATAGAATCTGTCTTCTATGTGTATTCTGTCGATTTGAAATCTCTCAAGATGCGTCAAAAACCATATGACGTCGCCCCTGGAGAGAGTTTCCGTGATTTTCTGTCCGTGCGTCACGTACGCAATGCTCTTGTGCTTTTCGGCGAGCGCGCTTATCACGTTTCCATACTGGTTCGATTCGTCGCATTTTGTGACAATGACTCCCTGATAGCCGAAGGGCTCGTAGTTCTGCATTATGTTCAAAAGGTCTCGGTACTTTGTTGACGCTGAAAGCGCAAGATATATCTCCGGGTTCAATCCCTGCACGGAAAGGGTTTCCTTCATCGCCGCTATGTGGATCGCGTCGTTCGGTCCGTATCCGCCCGTGTCTATGAAAATGGCGTCAACTCTGTCCCTGTACTGTTCGTAGAGTTTTCCAACATCTTCCTTGTTCTGTGCCTTGAGCACGCTTTTTCCGACTATTTCGCCGAACCTTGAAAGCTGTTCAAGAGCCCCGACCCTCATGGTGTCAGTCGTTATGAAGCAGAATTCCGCCGGCCTTCCCTTTGACTTGGACTCCTTTATGAACATCGCGGCAAGCTTCACAAGCGTCGTGGTCTTTCCAACTCCTGTAGGACCCACGATTATCACAACCCTCGGCCTCCTGTAGTTTACAGGATTTGCGACCTTTATGGATTCTCCTATCCAGTCCACCACGCTCCTTTCAACCAGAGGAAAATCGTCCAGTTTTTCAAGCGGAAAGGTCTTTTTCATCTTATCGCATATTTCCTGTATGTAGCCGAATGAAAAATCATTTTCAGAAAGCCTCGCCTGTATTTTTTCCAATGAATGGTGTTCCTGCGTGGAATTTACGGGCATTTCCTTCAGGAGGCTTGTTATTTCCTCTATTTTTCTGTTCATGTCGGTCAACTGGCTGTCAACCTTGGCGGACGCAACCGCAACATTGGCAAGGTTCTTTGGCGCGGCCTTGCTTAGAATTTCATTCTTGTTCCTTTCAAAGTTGGACGGATTTTCAAGGGCGTCTTTTTTTTCCTCGAAGAACAAATTGTTCATGGGATTTCCGTACTGGTTTGAATCCTCTGAATAACCGCCACGCTTTCTGACCTCGTACGAAAACTCAAGTTCTTCCTTTCTGAAAAACGCCAATAGACCGGTCTTTGGAATCCGCCTCTTGCCGAGTATCACATAGTTTCCATTGTACTTTTCAAAGAGTTTTCTCTTCGCCTCTTCCAGAGTTTCCGCCCTTATCGTCTGCACCTGTCCTCCATTCCTGTATTCAGTCATTTTCAATAGTTTCCTTCAATAAAATTAACAGTTCCAAGCACGGCGATTCCCACGGAAGAACCCGCGGAAACAACCTCCTTGTCTGAAAGAACGACGACTCCCGGAAGTTCCCTTTCAATAGCCGACTTTACAAATATCCTTGCAAAACTTGTGGTGAGGAGTATGGGCTGGTATCCGGAACCGTTTACGGCGGCAACCTCGTCGCTCAAATTCCTTATCCACTGCCTTCCCGTCACAGGATCGAATGCAACGAACGGCCGTGAACCGTCGTTCGGACTCTGCGCGAACTCAAGAATCTTCTCATGCCATTCCTGGGATATGTTTATCACCCGAAGTTTCCTGTCCTCGTCCGCATACTGCAGGCATATCTGAAGTCCAAGAGATTCACGTACCTTTTCAACAAGATCCCATGTGTTGGTCGTTATGCTCTTGTAGTTTGCAAGAGTCTCAAGTATTCCAACCATGTTCCTTATGGAAACCTGTTCACGAAGGAGTTCCTTAAGCACCTTCTCCACATCTCCGTATGTCATGTGGCGGTCTCCCTCCATGACTTCCTGAACGACAATAGGATTCGATTCCTTTACCTTGTTCACAAGAAGGGAGACTTCCTTTCGTCCAAGAATTTCCCATGCGTGCGCCCTTATGAGTTCCGTAAGATGCGTCGCGATTATCGTAGGAGGGTCAACCACAACATAGCCCGCCTGTTCCGCCTCCACACGCTGGCTTTCGGGAACCCAGATTGCAGCCATTCCAAAAGTTGGATCTTTTGTAGCCTCTCCCTTAATCTCCTCGATTACAGAACCCGTGTTCATGCACATATAGTAGCCAAGACGTATGGTGCTGCGTCCAACCTCTATTCCGCGAATCTTGAAGCTGTATTCGTTTGGATTCAGGTTCATGTTGTCAATGATTCTGATTTTAGGAACAGGAAGTCCTATGTCAAGCGCGGATTCCCGCCTTATTCTTGTTATTCGTTCAAGAAGTTCCGCTCCAGCCTCCTCGCCGACAAGCGGAAGAAGGGCGTAGCCAAGTTCAAGCGAAAGGTCGTCGAGCGGCGCGACGGCGTCGTTTTCCGCCCCGCCCTTGCCCTGTTTTTCAGTGGCGGCGCGTTCCTCCGCCTCCTTCTGCATCTTCTTCGCGCTCTCAATTGTACGCCTTCTTGAAAGCCTGAAGCCGTAGAACACAAGAAGCGCCCCCGACGGAATGAGGAAAAGGGAGGCGAGGCTTCCAAGCGCCATGAAGACTATTCCTATCAGCGCCAGGACGGCGCCAGTTATCTCGTATATAGTTCCGTCCACGGTGAAGTTGTGCGCGACCTGTTCTCCAAGAGTGTCCTCGGACTTGTCGGCGGTAACGAGTATACCAGTCGCGAACGAGAGCATCAGGGAAGGAATCTGGCTTACAAGTCCGTCTCCTATGGTAAGCGACGAGTACGTCTTGAGGGCGGTGGAAAAATCCATTCCATTGAGGACCATTCCCACCGCGAATCCTCCTATGAGGTTCACCACCGTTATGAAGATTCCTGCCTTCACGTTGCCTGAAACGAATTTGGAGGAACCGTCCATGTTTGAATAGAAGTCTATGTCCCGCCTCAACTCTTCCTTCATGGATCTTGCCTGATCCTCGGAAATGTACCCGCTGTTCAACTGGTTGTCGATGTCAAGCTGTTTTGTCGCCATTGAGTCGAGCGTGAACCTGGCGGCCACCTCGGACACGCGCCCCGCGCCCTTCGTGATGACAAGGACCTGGACTACTATGAGTATCACGAATATTACAAAGCCTATGACAAGGTTCTGGCCTGCGACGATGTCCGCGAAGGCCCTTACAAGCTGGCTCTGCCTTGTTCCGCCCATCAGGATGAGCCTTGTTGAGGCGACGTTTATTCCAAGTCCAAGCAGGGTTACAAAAAGCGTCATCTGCGGAAACGAGGAGAACCTTGACGCGCGCGGAGTGTATATCACCGTAAGCAGGATTATCACAGAAACCGCAAGGTTCAGAGTCATAAAAATGTCTATCGCTATCTGATTGAGGGGCAGAATGAGCATTACAACGACCAATACGGCCGCCATCGCCATTGCATTTTTTGAAATAAAGTCTATAAACCTATTCCCAGCCCTTTTTTCGTTTGCCATCAGTCCCCACCCTTGACAAATTACCCAGTACTTTTTGAGTTAAATTTTGATGTTTCGGCATAAATCTGTGCCAGTACCTGAAAGTACTTGTCAGGTATTATATCACCAACTTCCGTATCTGCATAGAGTCCGCGGGCAAGAGGCCTGTTTTCCACCACGGGAACGGAATTTTCAGAGGCAATCTGCCTCATCTGCAGTGCAAGTTCATCCTGTCCCTTGGCCGTAACCTGCGGAGCCTCCGCCACGGAAGAGTCGTACTTCATCGAAACCGCAAAATGGGTAGGGTTTGTTATGAGAACGTCCGCCTCGCTCACCGCCTTCCTTACGTTCTGTGAAAGAATCCTCCTCTGCTCCGCCATTATCCTGCTTTTTACCTCCGGATCTCCTTCCATCTCCTTGTATTCCTGCTTCTGCTCGTACTTGGTCATCTTCATGGACTCCATGAACTCCCGCCTCTGCACGAAATAGTCCGGAATGGCTACCGCAAGGAAGAATACAGCCACGCTCACAAGAAGCTCCGCCGCGACCACTGAAATTTTTCCAAGAGACATCAGCACGCTTCCAGTCCTTATCGTATGGAGCAGGACGGGAAGATTCCTTTTTATGAGGATGTACGCGACCGCCACTATCACCACGACCTTTCCAATGGACTTCGCTATGTTGAAAAGCCCCTTGAAGCTGAAAAGAGTGTTCTTGAAGTATTCCCCGAATTTTGGAAGGACCTTGTTGAATTTTGGCTCTATGGGCTTGAGCGTAAAAATCATTCCCCTGTTCTGTATTATGTTTCCAAGAATTCCCGCGGCCGCGCCCGAAACGGCGATTGGAAGCACCATCCTTAGAAAGTACCTTCCAAACGCGTATGCAAAGCGAGGATTCAAAACCTGTCCTTCATTGCAGCGTTCAAAAAAGAACCTCATTATCTGCGCAGAACCTTCCAGCATGCCTTTTGAAAGAAAAATCATTACAACAAGGGCGAACAGGAACACGAGAGAACCGTTCAAATCCTGGCTTTTGGGAACGCGTCCCTCTTCCCTTGCCTTACGGAGTTTGTATTCCGAAGGCGACTCCGTCCTTCCCTCGTCCTCCGCGGCGAACCACTGGAGGTCCAGATTGCTTGAACTCAAAGCCGAGAACCTCCTCCGCCCAGGAAGTCCAGAATGGACTGCATTTCGTTCAGACCGGTGTTGAACGACCTTATGAAAAAATCGCAGAGCGATGGAAAAAGCGCCATGAAAATCAAAAACGCAAGAAGAATCATCATGGGAAACCCCTCTGAAAGAAGGTTCATCTGCGGGGCCGCCTTTGAAAGAAGCCCCATGCACAGGGAGACCATGAGAAGAGTTCCTATGAGCGGCAGCGCTATCAGCATGGCGTCAGCAAAAAGACTTGAAAGGCCTCCAAGCATGAACCTTACAAGAGGCTCTCTTCCCGCGACAAGTTCAAACACGTTCAGCGAGGCTACGCTTCCCGCAAGCCCCCGCACGAACAGCCTCTGGAACCACTGGTTCTGCATGAATATCAGCATCGACACAAGGTTCAAAAACTGTCCCATCAGAGGATTTTCCACCTGCGAGAGGGCGTCATAGGCGGAAGCCGCCGAAAATCCCATCTGGAAGGCGAAAAACTGACCGGCGGTGCTGAAGGCGGCGAAAATCATGGAAACGAAAAAGCCCATTATGACGCCTATCATCGCCTCTCCAACAAGAAGAAGAATGAAGTGCAGGCTGAACGAACCGTCCAGCAAAATCCATTCTCCGTACGCGGAATAGTCCGCGAAGCCCATCATTATGTACGCCATGTAGCCTGCAAGGGCGATTTTCGCACGGCGAGAAACTGCGTTCATCGAAAAAAGCGGCAGCGTGAAAAGAAGTCCGGAACTCCTTGCCGCGACGAGTAAAAATATGCTTCCCTTTGAAAGAATCTCTTCAAGCATAGGCGTTTCCTAAAAGTCAGCCGAGGCCTGGAATCATTCTGAAAAGATTTATGGTGTAATCCCTCATCTCGCCGAACATCCAGCTTCCAAGAAGGGCGAGCACCACAAGAATCACCACAAGTTTTGGAAGAAAAGTCAGCGTCTGCTCCTGTATCGAAGTCGTAGCCTGAAAAATCGCCACCACAAGTCCTATCACGAGGGCGGCGCTCAAAATCGGAAGGATGAGGGTGAACACCTGTTCTATCCCCCCCCTCATCAAATTTACGAGTGCGCCAATTGTCATTTTCCGCCTCCTTATTAAAAACAAAACCTAATGCATGACAGACGCGAACAGCTGCGTCGTAAGAAGCCTCCAGCCGTCGACAAGGACGAAAAGCATGAGCTTGAACGGCATTGAAATCTGGACGGGTGGAAGCATCATCATTCCCATGGACATGAGTATGCTCGCCACAACCATGTCTATTATGATGAACGGTATGTAAAGAATTACGCCTATCTTGAACGCCACTGTAAGTTCGTGGAGGATGTAGGAAGGAATCATTATGTAGAGAGGAATCTCATTAACGTCGCTTTCAGGCTTTTCAAGGTTCGCCATGTTCATGAACATCATTATGTATCCGGTGTCGTCGGACATCTGGCTGTACATGAAGGTCTTTATTGGACTTTCCGTGTTCCTTATCGCGTCTTCGATTGAAATGTTTCCGTCGGCCATAGGCTTGTACGCCCCGGTGTAAATGTCCGAGAACGTGGGCCACATCACAAAAAGCGTCATAAAGAAGGCTATTCCGTTCAGAACCGCCGTTGGAGGAACCTGCTGCAGCGAGAGCGCCCTCTTTATGAAGTCAAGCACTATGGAAAACCTGAGGAAGCACGTTACAAGAAGAAGCAGGCTTGGCGCGATGGTGAGGACTGTGAGGATTATGAGAAGCCTTACCGAGAACGCCACCTCCTGGCCGCTTCTAGGCTCGGTTATCTGGACGCTTATGTTCGGAACGTCAAGCGGACGGACGTTCCCGTTCATCTGGGTGGTTCCAGACGCCGAGCCGTCGGAAAAATTCCTTGACTGCTGGGCGAACGCGGCATTTCCCGCGGAAAAAAGCATCAGCGACAGAAGTGAAATTTTTATGGCATTTGAAAAAACTTTTTCCAATCTATTCACCGCCGTTCAATTTGTTTCTCTGGTTTTTAAGGGATTTTTCCATCTTCTTCTGGGAATCCCCGAAAAATCCTCCGAAATCCTTGGGACCGTTTGGCATGAAAATCTCAAGCACGTCCGCAAAAGACCTCGGCTTCTTTACGTTCTGATGTTCGTCGGCGTAGAGGTTCATTGCGTTTATAAGCTCCCTGTCCTTGTCGAGCGAACCGTCAACCTCTCCAATCAGGTTTACGGAATTTTCTGAAACTCCAATCACGTAGGCCCTGTCAAGAAGAGTTACGACATGTACGGACCTTCCTACCGCAAGGTCAATTGACGAAACGTTCCTTAAAAACGGATCCGACGTCTTTGGATTCGTCTTCATGCTTCGCTTCATGAGCCACATCACGCCGTATATGCACGCTATGACGAAGGCAAGCACAAGTATCATCCTGAAGAACATCCAGAACGTGCTTGGACGGCGCGGCTCCGGGTCGGCTGACACGGAAAAAGGAACGTCGGACTCCGCCGCGACGGAAACAGTCCGCACAGACTCAGAGGAAAGTCCACCAGATTCCTGCTGTGAATAAAAGTAAGAATTGAACACTAAAAACGCAAGGATAAGCGCCGTGATTTTTTTCGAGATATGCAATTTTTCCCACCCATTTATGAAAATACTCCCACATTCCCCAATGCGGGAGGTCAGAAACCTTGTTCTAGCGGAGGTCTGAAACCCTTTCAAGCGGAGAAAGAATTTCCGTTACACGGACACCGAAGTTTTCGTCGATGACCACGACCTCTCCCTTTGCGATAGGCTTGTGGTTTACAAGAATGTCCACAGGCTCACCTGCAAGCTTGTCGAGTTCTATGATCGTTCCCTCGCCCATTCCAAGAATGTCCTTGATCTGCTTCTTGGTGCGGCCGAGTTCTACGGTCATCTCCATGTATACGTCCATTATCAGGCTTATGTTCTGGGACTCGCCTGAAAGGTTAGCGCCCTGCAAATTTGGATACTGAAGGTTCTGCACGTTTGGAACGCTGAATCCCATGTTCTGCCCCATTGGAACTCCCATGGGAGAACCCATGCCCATCTGCATTCCCATCGGCATCTGCATCTGGGGAACGCCCATCTGCATTCCGTTCATCTGGCCCGCCATGTTCATTCCCTGCATTCCACCCATGGAAGCCATTCCGTTTCCAAGTCCCGCCATTGAAGAAAGATCCGGAGATGCCGGCACGGACTCAAGTTCCGCGTTTCCGCCGTACGCGTTGCTTATCTGCTCCGCCGCCTGTCCTGAAATCGCCTCCCAGAGCGTATAGCCCTGTCCGTCAAGGGATACAGGATAGCTGAAAAGCGCGAATTTATTCTGAGGAATGCGTATCATCGCCTTTGGATTGTTCACAGCCTCCGGAGGATTGCAGGCAAGACCTGGAAATTTTCCAGTTCCGTCAAGTTCCTGAATTTCTGAACCGGTGTGCATGGCAACGACATCGCATATACAGGAAAGCGCCATCTCGTCAAAATCGGCGTTCTCCTCCTTTGTTACAAGGTTCACAAGTTTCTGCGCGAACTCAGGCGCAAGAAGATAGAGGTGGTCTCCTGAAAGACCCGACGAGAAATCCGACGAAACCGCAACCACAACTTCGGGAAGCTTCACAAGAAGTCCGTCCCTTTCCTGAACCTCCACTATCGGATCTCCGCCTGTAAACGAGGCTCCGGTCATGTTGTTGAGTTTTTCAATCAAAGGAGTCTTTAAATTTCCTGCAAAAACCTTGAGGGCATCCCTGTCGATCGACACTGAAGGACCTCCAGACACGTGTCCCGTGGCGTTCAAGCCGTCAGGCTGCACTCCAGCCAGCAATGCGTCGATTTCGTCCTGTGAAATTGCACCGTCACTCATAATGATTCTTCTCCTTCTACGGAAAGCTCTTCAAAATCATCCGCAGCGATATCTTCTAGTTTGCCAGTAATCTGTACTGCCATTTTTTTGCCCACTACACCAGGCTGGCAATAGAATTTCTTCTTGTTTCCAACGCTCAGTATGAGGGGGTCTCCGACCTTCGTGTTTGAAAGGCGGACTATGTCCCCGGTCCTGAGTCCAAGAACGTCCTTTATCGGCAGGTTTATCGAACCGACCTCGGCAACAACTTCCATGTCAACGGAAGCAAGTTTTTCCTTCAGAGTACCAAGATACTGCGTGGTTGAACTTCTTCGCACTGATGAAAACCAGAACTGAGACGAGAGTTTTGAAATTATCGGTTCGATTGTAAGGTATGGGATGCAGAAGTTCATCATGCCTTCCTCATCGCCAACCTTTGTTTCAAGCGTAATGAGAACGACCATTTCCGAAGGAGGTACAATCTGGGCGAACTGGGGGTTTGTCTCAATCTGTCCAAGACGAGGCCTGAGGTCTATGACCTGCGTCCACGCCTCCCTCATGTTCGCAAGAATTCTTACTATTATTCCTTCCATTACGGACTGTTCTATGTCGGTGAGGTCGCGGTTCTTGTTCGTGGTGGAAACTCCCCTGCCTCCAAAAAGCCTGTCTATCATGCAGAACGTTATGGCGGGGTCTATCTCAAGAACGGCGTTTCCCTTCAGCGGATCCATGTTCACCACGGCGAGCGTCGTAGGGGTTGGAATCGAGCGTATGAATTCCTCGTACGTCAACTGGTCTACGGAAGCCACATGGACGTGGACAAGACTGCGAAGCTGCGCCGACAGGGATGTGGTGGTCAGACGGGCGAAGGTTTCGTGCATGTTTGAAACCGTCCTGAGCTGTTCCTTTGAGAATTTGTCGGGACGCTTAAAGTCGTAAATCTTTATCTTGCGGGTATCACTGACAGGCTTGAATTCGTCAACCTCTGAGTCGCCAGAAGAAATGGCGGTCAAAAGCTGGTCGATTTCATCCTGCGACAGAACTTCGTTCATCTAACTTCCACCTGTTTATATAAATCCTTTCTTTACTGCTCCAGAACGTCAAGCTGAAGGAAGGAAATGTCCTTTATCTTCGACGAACTTAAAATCTCGTCGTTGATCGCATTCCTCAGTTCAATCTTTATCTTCTGTTCATTCTGCGGCTTCAATTCAGCGACAGTCTTCTCTGTAAAGTATCGGCGTAAAAAATCCCGAAGTTCAATACTTCTTTGGGTAATTTCCGTTGAAGTGGCCTTGTCGTCCTTCTTGTAGCCAAGCGCTATGTCAACCACCACGGACGCGGGCGTCTCGTCGCTGCTTTTTGTACGTATGGCGCCAAGCGAAGTGTACCAGTCAAGAATTTCCCTCTGCACGGCGTATTCGTCGCTTATTGGAATTCCCGCCTGCGCGCTGGTGTTCGCGCCCGCAACCTTCATGGTTATCACGACAATTACCACTATGAGTATAACCGCGGCGATTCCTATGGCAACCCATTTTAGAACCTTTGCGATTACGCCACCAAATCCACCCTTCTTAGAAGGCATTGAAGAGCCGCTGTCTTCCAATCCGTCAAGATCGTCGTCTGCCATTTTTCCCTCCCGAAAAGCATGTTTTAAACGGTCATAAAGAAAACCATTTTTTAAATCTTTTAAAAATTTAAACTCGTAGAAGTATACTACTAAAAGTGTCCTTCATCAAGAATTATTATGTCAACCCTGCGGTTGTACGCCCTGGCCTCCGGGCTGTCGGCGGTGAACTTGGGCTTCGTGTCCGCATAGCCCGCGATTGAAAACCTGTCCTCCCCCACGCCGTAGTCGGCCAGATAGTGAAGGACGTTCATCGCCCTCGCCGCGGAAAGTTCCCAGTTGCTTTCATATTTCGAGGAAAGGGAAACGGGAGTGTCGTCCGTATGCCCCTCGATCCTGAAATTTCTTTTTTTCAGTTCGTCCGACTTGAAGAACTCGGAAAGACGAAGGAGCGTTCCCCGCGTTTCGTCTATGTTCAACTCGGCGCTTCCCTCCGCAAAAAAACTGTCCGAGGCCAGGGTTATCACAAGCCCGCGCTCGTCGCTGGTCACCGTTATCCTGTTGGACTTTACATCAGGCGCAAAAAGGCTCACCGCCTTCTTCTTTGCAAGACCGAGCGAACGCCCCTTTTCAACGGCTGGAAGAGAGTTTATGTTGTTTCCAAGATCCGAAAGTTTTCCGGCGGAAAGGGACATTCCTCCGTCCGTCGTTTCAGTTTCGTTCATCTGCAGCGACTGGGTTATGGTCGCAAGCTGGGTAGGATCTATCTCCGACGGATTGTAGAGCATTACGAAGAAGCAGAGCATGAGTGTGATCATGTCGCCGTAAGTTCCAAGCCACGCCGACGACGGCTTTTCAGGCGCCTTTGCTTTTTTTCCCATTTCGCCTTCCTAGTCCTTGAGGACGTCGGCTTCCACAGCCTTTCTTGTGGCAGGATCAAGATAGGTCAGAAGCTTCTGTCCCATTATGCGCGGGTTTTCACCGGCCTGTATGGCAAGAACGCCCTCCGTTATCATTTCCTTGGTGCGTATCTCCAGGGCGTTGTGCGTGAGAAGTTTTGTGGCGAAAGGGGCTATGAGCCAGTTCGCCATCATGGAACCGTAGAGCGTGGTTATGAGGGCTACCGCCATGTTGGGTCCGAGCGAAGACTTGTCCTCAAGGTTCCTCAACATACCGATGAGTCCCAATACCGTACCCATCATACCAAAACCAGGGGCGAATCCCGCCCACGCGTTTATAAGTCCTATCCACTCCATGTGGCGCGACTCAAGCTGGTTCATCTCGTTTTCCATTATGGAACGGATCACGTTTCCGTCCGTTCCATCCACCACAAGGCGAAGTCCGCTGCGCATGAAAGGCTCGTCCAGATCGTCAAGACCGTCCTCCAGGGCGAGGATTCCCTCCCTTCTGGCCTTGTTGGAAAGATCCATCATCTTTGTGATTATGTTCTTTTCTCCAAAGTCCGGAACCTTGAACGCCTTTCCCATGACCTTGAACATTCCCACCGCCTTTTTGAGCGGGGCCGCGATGAGCATCGCCGCATACGAACCGCCGATCGTCATGAACACGGACGGAATGTCTATGATTCCACGGATGGAACCGCCTGAAGTGAGAACGGCCATGACTATACAGGCCATACCGCCAACGATACCTATTATTGTCGCTATATCCATTACAAGACCTCTTGCGCGTCGCCGCCTATTTTCCTGCGGTAGACTGTTATTCTTTCAATTACTTCTGAAGGGGAATTCTTGACTATGATTTTCTTTCCCGACAGCATTGTGAGCGTCAGGTCAGGGGCAGATTCCATACTTTCTATCATGTGCGGATTCACCCAGTAAATTGTTCCATCCAACCGCATAACTTCAATCATCTCATAATTTTCGCCTTTAATTAAAATATCGTCAAGTATATTTTTGAACCCGCCGCAATATATTTCAGCCAAAGTTCCAAAATCCGAGTCCGACCCGTTTTTTTCCATTGAAAAATGACATGAATTGAACTATTATATGGCTCACGCGCTTCAGGAACGCAACTCTGGACGCCGGCGAAATATCTTTTACGTTTAAGGACAAGTCTAAAATCATGGAAAACAAACCACGGATCTTCATCATAGAGGATGTTCCAGAAATCTCAAACCTCATATCAATGTATCTTTCAAAGGCGGGAATGGAAACCAGCGTGTTCTCCTCGGCGGAGGAGGCGGTGGAAAGGCTTGACACGGAAAGGCTTCCAGACCTTTTCATACTGGATCTGAACCTTCCTGGAATGAGCGGATTCGACTTCCTTGAGAAGATGAACGCGGAACACGGACAGAAAGTTCCGGTCATAATAGTTTCCGCAAGGGACGCGGACGAGGACATAATAAAGGGTCTTGGATACGGAGCGGACGAATTCGTTACAAAGCCTTTTTCTCCGCGTGTGCTTGTGGCCCGGGTGGAGGCTTACCTGAGGCGAATTTCCGCGGTGTCGGCCGCGGCTGAAAAATCTATAAGCTTCGGCGACTACACCCTGCTTCTGAACAGCAACGTGCTCAAGAAAGGACCTGTAAAGATTCCCCTTTCCGTAAAGGAATACGCTGTGCTTGAATACCTCGTGCAGAACGCGGGAACAACGCTTTCTCCTGAAAAAATATACACGGGCGTATGGAAGTCAAAGTTCGGAGACATAACTGCAGTCGCGGTGTACATACAGAGGCTCAGAAAAAAACTTGAGGCCGATCCTCAAAACCCTGTATACATAAGGACGGAATTCGGACAGGGCTACAACTTTTCAAAGGACGCCGTAAAAATAGATTCCTAGGCTGAAATGACTATAAAAAGGCAACTTAGACTCCTGATGGCTACAATAATAATCCTCCCCGTGCTTTCCGTGGCGCTCACAATGGCGTTCCACCGCTTCACCTCGGCGCAGAGGGTTTTTGTAAAGGGCTCAAGACGCCTAAAGAACATGCAGGACCTGAGCCTTTCTGAAACAGACTGGAAGATAATACACGAGGCCATCGCGGACATCTCGAACGACAAGCAGGCCTGCCTCATAGCGCAGAACACAGTGGTCATATCGACTTTTCCTGAAATAAAGGACTGGACGCGCATCTCTGAGGAGCAGATATGGACGTACATAAAGGAAACCAGCGGCGACTACTTCTACCAGTTTGAGACCCCTCCGCTTGGAACCAGCGGCCAGAGGGTGTTCCTCATAAGCAGGCTGAACAAGGACCTGCACCTAAAGGAAAGGCGGGGCTACACGGCGGCGTTCATAATCTTCATGGCGTTCATCGGATTCTGCACCGCCATAATAGTGATAATCTCAAGGTCCATCACAAATTCCATAACTCTCCTCAAAGACCAGACAAAAAAAATCGCGGACGGCGACCTGAACGTGAAGATTGCGGTAAAACTCAAAAAGGAGAACGAAATCACCTCGATGAGCCAGAGCCTCGACAGAATGAGGATTTCGCTGAAGGAGGCGCAGGCAAGAAGGTCAAGGTTCGTGATGGGAATAAGCCACGACCTGAGGACCCCGATAGCCGTCATAAAAGGCTACGCCGAGGCGATGTCAGACGGAATGTTGTCGGACGGAAAACAGAAGGACGACGCGCTTGCGATAATACTTGAAAAGACCGGACAGCTTGAAACCATGGTGGACACGCTCCTCTCCTACGAAAAACTTTCAACGGACGAATGGAAGACATCGATGGAAAAAGTGGACCTAAAGGAATTTTTGAAAAAATTTTCAAGGACCGCAGCCACGACGGCAACAGTGTTCAAAAGAAATGTCTCCTTCGCCATGGACATGGAAGAAACCACCGTCAACATGAACCCGCAGCTTGTACAGAGGGCGCTTGACAACATATTCAGCAACGCGCTCCGCTACACACAGGACGGAGACTCCATACTGCTTTCCGCCGTGCGCAGGGGATGCGAAACCGTCATTTCAATATCGGACACAGGATGCGGAATCGAAGAAAGCGAACTTGAAAACATATTCGACCTTTTCTACAGGGGAAGTTCAAGCAGGCGCGAGGAAGGAATGGGAATAGGTCTTTCCGTGGTGAAAAACATAATCGACATGCACGGCTGGAAAGTCGGAGTGAAATCAACACCCGGCGAGGGAACAGAATTTTCAATAACGATTCCGTGCGGCGTAAAAAAGGACGCTTGACGCTGCCCACTGCATGGCGGCGTAAAAAAAAACTATGCGATCTCCTGCAGGAAGCGGTTCAAAAAAAGAAGCCCCTCCCTGTTCAGAAAAAAAACGTCCTCGCCTGAGACAACCGTCCTTTCAGAAAGTCCCCTGGAAGTCCACCTTGAAACGGCGTCCTGTATTTTTGAAGGAAGAGCCATTCCAAAACGTCTTGAAAAATCTGAAAGGGAAACGCCTCCGGTCTTCCTTAGCCCCATCATGAAGTACTCGAAAATCAGATTTTCAGTGGAAAGAAACTCAACGTCGTCTATGGGAAGGACACTAAAAACCGAACCCATGTTTTTTTCAGGGAGGTGATTTTCAGACCAGAACCTAACGTATTCATCAATGTCCCTTGTTACAGTATAACGGTACGCCTTTTTGCCATACACGGAGCCCGTTCCTCCGCAGCCCGAGGCGGCGTATGGCATGGAGTTCCAGTAGCACAGGTTGTGGAGGCATCTCTTTCCGCCGTCCTTCCTGTAGAAGTTTGAAACCTCGTACTGGGCGTAGCCAAGTTCTTCAAGCAGATCCCTTCCCCTTATCCACATGGCGTCAGCCTCGTCGAAACTGTATGGAAATCTGGAAGCCTCCAGGTCCTTAAAAAGCGGAGTTCCCTCCTCCACCGTAAGGGAATACATTGAGATGTGGGAGGGAGAAAAAAGGGAGAGGGTCCTGATTCCAGAAAGGAAATTTTCCTCGCTCTGAAACGGAAGGGCGCATATCATGTCGGCGGAAAACTCTCCGTTCCAGCGTTCACGGACAAGGGAAAGCGCCCTCACGTTCACGCCTCCGTTTCCGCGCCTCCTTACATTTTTCAGAACATCGTCAGAGAACGCCTGGACGCCAAGCGAAAGCCTGTTCACGCCGGAGGCCGCGCATCCTTTCAAGAAATCTTCCGTTATGTCGTCAGGATTCGCCTCGATTGAAATTTCAGTACTTCCGTCGCACAGAGCCCTGAAAGAGGATGAAAGCCTTTCAATCTGAAGCGGAGAGAGGATGCTTGGAGTTCCGCCGCCTATGTACACAGACTCAAAACGCCTTATTCCAAGACTTTCAATCCGGAACCCAATTTCCGAGCAGAGGGCGGAAACGTACGAGTCTACAAGACTCCCGTCCCTTCCAGCCACGCTGAAAAAATCACAGTAAGTGCATTTTGACCTGCAGAAAGGAACGTGTATGTAAAGGTTTTCAATCACGGAAAAATCTTGAACCTGTTCAATGGAAAATACTGCATGAGCGCGACCGCGCGAATCCTTTCCCTTTTGACGGGTCCCCATAGCCTTGAATCCACGCTTGAGTTCCTGCTGTCGCCGAACACAAAATATTCGCCCTCGCCAAGTTCAACCTGGTCGAACGATCCCTTGACGCCAACGGAACTGTCCCAGAACGCGGGAGAAGCGGTTATGTTCACCGCGTATGGATTTTTCACAAGTTCAAATTCCGTCAGAAAATAATCCTCTCCCGAAGGCCTTATGTAAAGGACGTGGTCCCTCATGTACACCGTGTCGCCTGGAAGGGCGAGCACGCGCCTGACCTGGAATTCATTTCCCATTGAATGGGAGAGGTTTGAAAGCCTGACCTGGCGCGCTGTGAAGAAATTAAGGGCGGAATCCGCGAACGACCTGAAAAACGAAGGCTTCTCATCATTGGCTGGACGGACCAGCACGACGTCGCCACGTGAATAGTTTTTTGAAAGAGGTGTGAAAAAAACGCACGCCCCCTCGGGAACGTTCGGCTCCATCGACACCGACTTCTGCCTGACAGGAAAAACGATGAACTGGAGCATAACGTTTATCGCAAGGCAGGTGAAAACAACAAAGGCTGCGGTTCCAAACACCTTGCGGCGGAACGCCCTCTTCATCTCAAACGAAAGGTCGTACAGTTCTTTATTCATGCCTAAAGACTACCATAAATGAAATTCAGTTTCAACGGAGGCAGGTCTATTATCTTGCCAGTGATTCAACTATGGAATATAATCGCTCATCATGGCTGAAGACAGAAAACTTATTGCAGAAAACAGACAGGCCCGCTTCAATTACTTCATAGAAGAAAAATATGAATGTGGCATAGAACTTGTTGGAACGGAGGTCAAGTCCGTGAAGAACGGAGCGATTTCATTTCCCGACGCGTTCGCGGAAATCACAAGGGGCGAAGTCTACCTTAAAAACCTGCACATATCGGAATACTCATATTCCTCAATCTTCAACCACGATCCCGACAGACCAAAAAAACTCCTGCTGCACAGGGAGGAGATAAAACGCCTGATTCGGAAAACGGAAGAAAAAGGCTACACCCTGATTCCGCTTGACTTCTACCTGAAAAACGGACGGGTGAAGACCACTCTGGGCGTATGCAAGGGTAAAAAGCAGTTCGACAAGCGGGCGACCATAAAGGAACGCGACATGAACCGCGACATCCAGAGGGAATTCCGAAAGGGAATGGAGTGATTCTTTTTGCAGAAAATGTCTTGTGTTAAAAAAAGCGTCATCCTCGCGGCAGTCCTCCTTGCGATGCACGGCGTCCATTCGCAGTCAAGGGCAGTGGACTACTACGGAGTATTCTCTCCCGACGCGGACAGGAACATGCTGAAGATGACGGAAGACCTTTTTTTCACTCAGCTTTCAGAACTTGACCTTTCGCTGAACGACAGGCGGACCGGAGGACTTACGCGCTATGAAAGTCCTGAAAAAATAGACTACACGGACTCTGACCCGAACGCCATGAGCTTCTACGTTGAAATAAGACGGGCGGGCGACGCCTTGAGCAAATGGAACTGCACCATATACATAAAGGACAACGACACAAAATCAACTGCAAGCGTAAAGAAAGAATACGACTCGTACTACAAGATCCTCATGGAATCAAAAGCCTCGCTGAAGGGAATATTCACAGATCTGGTGGAATCAACGGGAAGAAAAAAAACAGGCTCAGAGCAAAGGGTTCAAAGGCCGCCTGAAAACACTTCGTCAGCAGGTCAAAAATCGGACATTCAAGTTTCGGCGGAAAACCTTTCTGGAACATGGAGCGGAGAGGAGCACATAGACAAGACAATAATAATGAAGGGTGGAAGGGGCTTCATCATACTCAAAAACGGCGCCTCCATGAACGTTGGCGTGAACATCTCCACGGAAACTGACGGAAGCCAGACGGTGAGAGTAAGGCAGACCAGCCACTCAAACGCATCCTACTTTCCCGAACTTTCAAGGGCGGCCGCCCTTGAAGCCGCCACCACGGCAGAACCCATCGAATACAGCCTGAGGCTCACTGAAGAAAACGTTCTTGAGGGACTAAAACACACGCTCCTCCCTTCCGACGGAAGCACGGGTGCGAAAAACGGAACAATCCATGTAAAATGGATAAAATCTAACTGATTTTCAGGACGCCCTCGCGGACGACCCTGTATCCGTCAGCGGAAAGAGAAACTATCGTGGATGGAACTGAATTTTTTGAGTCTCCGTCAAGAACCACAAGCGAAACCTCGTCCTCGAATTCGGAAAGAATTTCAGATTCCCTTGAAAGGACCGCGCATCCGCTCCTGTTCACGCTGGTCGAATACACGGGGCTTCCCGCCTCCCTTATCACGTTCCTAAGCCATTCATCCCCCGGACAGCGGACCGCCACCGTGGACAGGGGATTTTCAATCCTTCTCACTATGACTGTGAGGGGACCCGGCCAGAACGCCGCAAGTTCATCCGGAATGTGGTCGAACGACATCGCCCTCGCCTTTTCAATGGAATCAACAAGGACTATGAAAGGCTTTCCCTCGTCCCTGCCCTTGATTTTCCTTATTTTCTCATCGGTCTTTCCGACTATTCCGGAAAATCCGTAAACGGTGTCGGTTGGAAGAACAAGCACTTCGCCACGCCTTAGAAGGCCCGCCGCAAGTTCCATGGAATTTCTGTCAGATTTGAGGCACTTCATAAATTGGAATTCCCTTCACGCAGACTGTATTTTTTTCCCCGAACCTGATGTTTCCACGGCTCAGATCGTAAAGGAACATCAGAACGAACGAAAGAAGCCCCATGACAAGGGCGGTTATCTTGCACATCTTTTCTGAAATATGGGCGCACTCCCTGTGCCTGAGGACAGTGCCCGTGTCGTAAAGCGGAGATTCATAGGGTCTGAGACCCGAAATCTTCACGAGTTTTTCACCCTCGGAAACGTAGTCCAGCTTCCGCGCGTAAGCCGCCACAACGTCCATGTCCTTTGAAAGGGCGTTGTATTCAAGTTTAAGTTCGCTGTTTATGGACTGTATCGCGTCGGTCTGCCTGGCGATTTCCTTTTTCTGTTCAAGAAGCTGCCTGTACACCCAAAGCCCGTTCTTCCCCGCCACAAAGGAAAGGGATGCGTATGTGAATGTGCATATGAATATTGCGATAAGAATTTTTACACGGCTCATTGAAAATATTATCGGCAGATGTTTTTAATTTCTTAAAGTTAAAAACTGTGGTAGAATCAGTTATTGCATGAAAAAAATTGCTATTGATCTAGGTGTTTTTTGCCGATATTAAAGAGTGAAAAACTATCAAAATCGAGAGGAATTTATGGGTGATTCAACAGAAAACACAAACGAATTGGACAGTTACGGTGTATGGGTGAAAAGACCTCCACAGGACTCCAATGAGGACACAATAATCCCAGAAACAGCCGCCTCTGAGGAAGACACTGTATTTGACGACGACTTTCCTGGCTTCGGAGAAATTCCATCAGACGACAGCGCTTCAAAGGTTCAAAGCGGCATCCTTGATTCCACGGAAGAAGCGGATGACGTGAGCCTTGACGATTTTGAGGGGCTTGACTTCGGAAAAGACCCCAGGGAAGAAGAATCCACTTCGGAAGACGAGATGTCGCTCGACGACTTCCTTGGCGCGGACGAAGGTTCGGGAAGCGAAGAGGTCAGCCTTGACGACTTTCTTGACGAAGGCTCAAGCGAGGAACTTTCCCTGGACGACTTCCTTGACGAAGGCTCATCGTCAAAATCCCAGAAGGAGGACGACGTTGCAGGAGACGAGGCTTTGGACATAGATCTTGACTTCGATCCTCCGGAGGACAAGGTGGTCCAGACCGAAGAGGCGCCAGATGAAAACGAGGAAACATACGAAGACTTCGCGGACGAAGAGCCCGCAGAAGAAATCATAGTGGAAGATAAAACTGAAACAGCCTCCATAGACGTGGGTTTGATGGAGGACGTTTCACTGGACGATTTTAGTCTTGACGAAAGCGACGCGTCCACGGCGGACGCAACCGCCGCCGCGGTGACATCCGCAATGGAAAACGCCGACGCTTCCGAATTCAGTTCAGAGGGCGGAACAAAAAGTCCGTCCTCCGCAAAGGAAACCGTCGTGGACTACGATCTGGCTATAACCGAGGACGACGAGGTGTCGTCCGCGCCTGCAATAAAGGAAATCAAGACCGAGGCCAAGGCAACGGACAAGGAGAACTCTACGGAAAACACAGAAATAAGAAACGAACTTCTGGAACAGATCATTTCAGACCTATCGGGATTGAAGAACGAAATTTCAAGCCTCAAGAGCGACCTTGCGGAGTTGAAGGACAGCGGCTCGTTCCCTAAAGAACAGCCATGCCAGTCGGACGCGGATGAAAGCGTCATGCCTGAAATCGCGGACGAAGAACCTTCGGGATTTTTCAGCGGAACAGACGAGGATGAAACCATAGCCCTTTCAGGCGATGAACTTTCAAACATAATGAATTCGGCAGACTTCACGGAAGAAATTGTTGAAGGACCTTCATCCCCTTCCCTGGACGAAAATGACTTTGCGGCAGAAAACTTCGGTACGGCGGAAAAAGACGGGGAATCTGAAGCCGAACCTGAATACGCCCTCGAAGAGGACGGAATCTCCATCGGGGAAACAGAACTTTCAGAAGAGCCTTCTGAAACATACGAGGAAAACCCTGTCGGAACAGAGGACGCGTCGCTTTCGGACTTTGGAATCGAGGACGAACCTCTTGAAAACACACCGGGCGAAGAGCCTTCGTTCGATGACGCCGCCGAAACCGTCCTTGAGGAGGATGAAACTGCAGGTATTCCAGAAACCCTTCCAGACGACATAATCGACGAGCCGGTGCTTGAGGAAGAGCCTTCATCTTCAATAAACGACTTTTCAGCGGACTTCACCGACGACACTCCGTTTGGAGCGGTTGACTCAGAAATTCCTGAAATGGCGGAAGAAAGCGACTCCGGACTCAGCATGGAAATCGAAGAGGAAAACCTTGAAGAGCCCGACCTTGAATCGATTGGCGAAGAACTCCCTGAAGAAATCGACATTCCAAAGGTGGACGACCTTGTTTCATACGAGGATTCCCAGGCGGACGCTGAAAGCATAGTCGTAGAGCCTTCGGATGACTTCATGGTGGCGGAAGCAGACCTGGATGAAAACTCAGTTGAAAATTCCGAGGACGACATTTCAGAGCCTGACGAGGCCCTGGACATACAGATTGACGACGGCGGAAACGAATCCGAGCCTTCGCTTGAAGAATTTGAAGCCGAAGAAAACTCAGAAGGCGAGATTGCAGATCCGTTCGGAGACCTCATGGAAGAGCCGGTGTCGGTCGAGGACGCTATAACAGACGAGAACATAGGCTACCTTTCCGAGGATGAGAACGCAATTCCGACTGAAACATACGAAGATTCATCGACAAGGGAGAAAGGAGACCTTCCCGAAGACATAAGGTCGGACGTAAAATCTGTGCTCCTGTACATGGACCAGCTCCTTGAAAACCTTCCTGAAGAGAAGATAATGGAGTTTGCAAAGTCCGAGCAGTTTGCAACATACAAGAAACTTTTCAGCGAACTTGGTCTTTCATGACCCATGTTAATCTGATAAAATGGGGCTGTCCCGCACGGATTTTTTCAGGCGCGGACGGCCTTTTTTATGTACGAAGCAATCTTTTTTGAAGCAAAAAACGGTTCAAAGACCTGCAAGATAGACAAATCCTTCCTCCATTCGTCCTACAACCCCGAAGTAGAGGCGGAACGCTTTGTAAAATCGCTTGCAGTTCCATTCAACCCCTCCGTGGTGTTCGCGGTTGAACCAGGGCTTTCATACTGCGCGGAGCATTTAAAAAAGGCGTTTCCAAAAACAAGGGTCTACGCCATAAGGTTCATGGAAGATTTCAGCAGATTTGACGGACTTTTTTCAGGCGGATTTACGTACAGTCCTTCAAGCCCTTTGGAATTTGAAAAGAAACTTTCAGAATCTTTCACCGAGGAAGAACTCTGTTCCGCCCTTTTTTTGGAATGGCCTCCCTCGGCAAAAATATTCCTGAACGAGATGAAATCCCTTTCCTCCTCCATAAAAAGAATCCTTGAAAACGCAAGGACCGTGCTCGTCACAAAAAGCGCGTTTTCAAAACGCTGGTTTAAAAATGCGCTTGTGTTTTCGACGAACATAAAAAACGTGGTCTCTATAAAAAAAGGCTCAGAACCCGTCGCGATATGCGCGGGAGGTCCAAGCCTTGAAAAATCGCTTGGCTTTCTGAAAAAGAACCGGGAGCGGCTTTTTGTAGTCGCCCTCTCGTCCTCGCTGTGCGCGCTCATAGAAAATGGAATAGAACCCGACCTCGCGCTTTCCACGGACGGCGGATTCTGGGCGAAAAACCACCTTGAATACGCATACCAAAAGCACAGTTTTCCAGTGGCTCTTTCCTGCGAGGGGGCATTTCCAAAAAAACTTGCCGAGAAATGCAGAATCCTCCCACTGCTGTATTCCGAAGGACCCGGTCCTGCTGTATGCGAAAAATCATTCACCGACCTGGACATTCCATTTGAAAGGGCGGTCAGGAACGGAACTGTGAGCGGAACCGCCCTTGAGTTCGCGCTTGAAATCACGGAAGGCCCCGTGTTCGCCCTTGGACTCGACCTTGAATGTGGAGGTGGAAAAAACCACGCAGAGCCAAACAGGAACGAAAATTTCAACAGGAGAAACGAAAACCGCCTTTCAACCTGCGAAAAAAACACGGTTTCCAGAACGCTGAACTCAAAGAGCCTCGACATCTACAGGGAATGGTTCAAGGAAAATTCAGAAAAAGTCCACGAAAGATTTTTCAGAGTTTCTGAAAACTGCGCGTTCCTGAATGGACTTGGAAAAATACGCGACATAAAAAACGGCGAGGCGGAAAAAATCATCGAAGACGCAAGGATTCATGGAAGAAAAATCTCCTTCACAGAGGAAAGAACCCTGGGCGAAGATGAAAAATCAAAAATCATAAAAAACTTCACCTCTTTCATAAAAGAAAAATGCGACACCGACGTTTTTCTGGACGAGTTTTTTCCCTCTGAAAAAGTGCTTTTAAACAAACTCAAAGCCCCGGATGAAAGAGCACGGCTTCTTGAAAAAATCGAACGGCGGAAGAAAGATTTCATCGAAAGCCTTGAAAGGCTTTGGGAAGGATTTGCATGACCTACGGAGAAATAATTCTTTCAAAGACAGGAAAAAAAATTCCGCTTTTTTCCGACGGAAAACCTTCGGCCTCAAGATACGACCCTGAAAAGGAGGCTGAAAATTTCGCCTCCTCCGCCTGCCCGTCAGCGCTCTTTGTAGTATCCGGACTTTGCGGAGGCTTCCACATATCCGCCCTCAAAAAAAGGTTTCCAGAATCAATGATAATCGTGGTGGAAAACACCAGAAAAGACTTTGACTTCCTTTTTGAAAATCTTGACGAATGTGCGGCCCTTGAAAGAAAACACGGAATATTTTTTTTCACTGTGGACGGGATAAAGGCGGCCCTGCTTGAAAAATACATTCCCGCAATGCACAGAAGCCTTTCTTTTGTGGAATACAGGCCGTGGAAGAACGAAAACGAGGCTCAGGTTCAAAAAATCCGGACTTCCATAAGGGAGGCACTGGATGAAATAGCGGTGGATTTTTCAACGCAAAGCCGTTTTGGAAAAATATGGCAGCACAACATACTAAAAAACCTTTCAGGGCTTGATCGTCATGCGGAAGAAAAAATGAAGGCGGAAAAAGATGGAACGCCATGTTCAAAAAGAATTCCGAGCGTGGCGTCCCTCTCAAAATCAGACTTGCAAAAAACAGCGGTTGTGGTCGCGGCGGGCCCCTCCCTCGACTCAAAAATAAGCCTGCTCAAAGAACGGAGGCGAGAGTTTTACATAATAGCGACGGACACCGCCTGCCAGACTCTTTTTAAAAACGGAATTTTCTGCGACGCTGTTGCCTCCCTAGACGGACAGTTTGTTTCCCACGGCCATTTTTCGGGAAACATAGACCCAAGGACTCTTTTCATATTCGACCTTTGCGCAAATCCTTTCTCCGCAAGAAGAATACTGAAATGCGGGGCGAAGGCGGTGTTCTCAAGATCCGCGCATCCACTTGCGTCATACGCGGAATCAACACAGGAAGAGCCTTCATTTCCAATCCTGGACTCAGGCTCAGGCACAGTCACGATATTCGCCCTTGATTTTGCGCGTAAAAGCGGATTTTCAAAAATAATTGCAGTGGGAGCGGACTTTTCATACATCGGCGGAAAAGCATACGCCAGGGGAACTTACCTTGACGGGATTTTTTTACAGGCCTCAAGGAAAAACTCAAGTTTTGAAGAAAATTTTTCACGGCTCTTTTTCAGAAGTCCATTCATCGATGCTGCGCGTCCTGAAAACTCCAGCACGCGGAGAAACTCCTTTCGCACAACGGAAATCCTGAACTCATACAGAAAGTCATTCACGGACTATCTGGAAGAACACTCTCTTTCATGCACGCACACAGACGACGTGTATGAAATTGCAAACAAAGACGCAAGACAGACGCTTTTCTTCAAGACAGGATTCGACCTTGAACTTTTCCATACAAGGCTGAAAAAAGAAATTCTTTCAGTCCAGAAAAAACTTTCAGAAAACGAGGGAAGGGAACTTTCCCTTGCGGAAAAAGATGAACTTTTTGAAAACCCAATCGTCAGGGCGGTCCTTCCGCACGCCGCCTTTTCAATGCGAAATCCAGGCGTTTCATTTGCCGACGCCCTGAAACTTGCCTTTGAGGATATTACACGTTATACTTTATGACCATGAAACGAAAAAGCATAACCATATACACGGCAATAATTTCCGCGGTCTTCGCGTTCTGCATAGGATTTTTCGCCTACAACATACACTATGAATACAGCCACGGAATTCCACGCGCAAAAAAGACTTGCGAACACGTGATGGATTCCATAAGGCGCTACGGAGAAGGCGCAAATTTTGAAAGGCTTTTTGAGAACATCGACGACTGGTCCGCGATATACATGGAAAAAAACGGAGAGGCAATAATCTCATACCCGAACGACAGTGCGGCCTCCGCCGAAGAAACAAGGTTCGTTCGCGTTTACAGAAGCCAGGTCCGGCACAACGGCGAGAACTACAATCTGGTGCTAGCGATATACACGCTTAGACCCGCGGTTATTTTTTATTACGCGAGGTTTTCGTTCATCGCCGTCCTTATCGCGACTATTTTTTCCGTGGTGCTGATATTCTACTTCACCCTCACAAGCAGGACTGACTTCAAAAAGGCGGAATCGACTTCAAAAAACTGCTTCAAGGATTTCCTTGGAAGCGGAGGGGAAGAGCCTTTCCATAATGAAGTCCTGACGGAACCAGAAGACGCCCGCCTTACGGAAGACGAAACAGAAAAAAGTCCTGAAGAAGCCGAAGACGGACTTTCAATTGACGGGGCTGACGAAGACAGTTTTTGCTCCTTCCAAAAAGACATTCAGGAAGAATTTTCAAGGAACGACGCAGAAAAAGAAGAAGCGGACAAAGATTCCACCACAAAAGAAACTGCGTGCGAGCATTCAGAAAAGAGGAGCGAAGGCGAAAGCCCGTACGATTACGACGTTCCGCCCCTTCCGTTCAACGCCGACGACGATGGAGGCACGAACGAGGCGAAGGAGATTTTTTCCTCTCGCACGGGATTCTGCAACGAAAGCCAGCTTCTTGGACGGCTTGAAACTGAACTCATACACGCGGCATCCGACGAGCAGGACCTTTCGCTGATCCTCATACGGATTCCGGGAATTTCATTTTCAAATCCGATTGTAAAGGACATCTCATCCTATCTTTTGAACGAAAACCTTTTCAGAAACTTCATATTTGAATACAAAAGCGACGGTTTTGCGGTTTTAAGAAAGGACATGGCGATCGAGGAGGCGGAATCTTACGCGGAAACAATGCTTGGCTCAATCAAGAGGATTCTTGAAGGCTCAGACTTCCGCTGCTTCATAGGAATTTCAAGCAGGAACATACGCATGCTTTCAGGAGAAAGGCTTGTAAAGGAGGCGGAAGAGGCGCTCAGGCACTCGGAAGCCGACGGAGAAAGCCAGATAACAGCCTTCCATGTTGACATAGAAAAGTACAGGGAATTTCTGAAAGATCGGAACAGAAAGTCTAATTGACGGAATCGGCCGTGGAGACATTTTTTTCGGACTTCTCATTTTCCACAGCCCTCGCCTCCTCAAGTTTTTTCTCAAAATCCTGTATGCTCCTGCTGTCGGAAAATTTTTCCTTGAGCAGAGAAAGTTTTTCCTCCGCCTCGGTGTATTTTTCCGACGCCAAAAGCACGCTGATGTAGTTTTCAAGGACTTCCGCGCTCTCCTCGCCCCCGCTCCAGAGTTCTTCATACGCCGCCTCGGAAAGTTCAAGTTCTCCGTTCATGGCGTAAAGATACGCTACAGAAAGCTTCAGGTTGCGGTTTCCGCCGTCGCGCCTTAAAAGAGTCCTGTACACGGAAAGCGATTCTGAATATTTTTTGTTCATGGCAAGACATCTTCCAAGGCTGTAGGTCGCGCTCCAGTAAAGCCTCCTGTCCTTCCTTGCAAGTTCGTAATACTGAGCGGCCCTGTCGTACTTTGCAAGGTCGCTGTACGCGTCCGCTATCGCCATGTATTCCGCGTAAATCGAGGATTTTTTTACGGAAGCCTCGCCCGGAACCGGAAGGTGAACCGTCGTGGAACAGGAGAATGACAACTGTACAAGAAGAAAAATTAAAAACGCGCCTTTATTTTTCATAACACCTAGCCAAGAACTGTCCTTTCAATCTCAAAAAGCTGAGAGCGGTAAAGGCATGAAATGTTGTGCCCGTAGTCCGCCACAAGCTGCATTATGTTTCTTGGATAGTCCTTCCTGTCAACACCGTTCAGCCTGTCCCCCGCGTCTCCAAGCCCTGGCATTATGTACGCCTTTTCGTTCATCACCGGATCAAGCCACAGCGTGTAGCAGGTGCAGTTCTCAAGCGCGCGCGTAACCCGTATCGAGCCTTTCAGCGTTGAAATCGTGTTGAAGAATGTTATGGACCTCGGCCTTACACCCTGCGCCTGGAGATATTTCACTACGGTTACAAGAGAGCCGCCGGTTGCGTTCATCGGATCTGCAAAAATCAAATCCTTTCCGTCAAGACGTTCTAGGTCGAAGAACGATTTTTTCAGGTCCAGTATATATTCCATGTCTGACTCGCCCTTGGTGTCGTTCCTGCTGATTTTGAACAGGGCGAACGGACTTATGTATCCGTGAGAGGAATACTCCTCGATCTCCTTTGAAATTATCATTGACGGAAGGAGCGCGCCTCGGAGCATGACGCACATCACAGTGTTTTCAATCTGATCGTCAACGTCAGGAATTTTATGCACCGCGTAGTTCTGCACCGGATATGTTACAGGCGTCTTTACGATTATATGCCCCTTCCTGCTTGAATGTCTTCCAGTATACGCCATCCTGAAAAGCATTTCGTACGCCCTCTGGCTGTAATACATGAATTCCTGGTGTCCGGTCTTAACGTCACGCAGTTTTGAAATCACACGGCTCGCCTCGGCGTGCGCGCCCTCCTCCGTTTCAAACGAATACACCTTGATGTTGGGATGGGTTGAACAGATTTTCTGCATTTCGTGTCCCATCCTGTCGTAACATTCTATGATTTTTTCCTTGTCCATCGGATCGAAGTAGCGCATCGTCTCCTTGAACATCAGGTCAAGGCGTTCAAGTTCCCTGTGATCCGAATCCGTAAGAAAACCGTCAAGGTCCTCCGCCCTCAAAATAATCTTGTCGTCCATCGCCGAGCCTCCTTCTGAAAATCCATTAAAATCCGACATGAACGCCGCTCGCATCCACAAGACGCCGCAGACTTCCATGCGGACAAAAACTATTTTTTTATTATCAAAAGCCTGTACAACTGGTCTTTTCCAATCTTTATGTTTGAAATCTTCAGATGGGTCGGGCTTTCAAGATGCACGTCGGAATCTGTAAGACCGAACGCCACGGAAAGCGCGCCCCTTGCGACAGGAACCATCCTTGGATCTTTAAACTCAAATTCAAGGTCCATCCTGTACTGCTTCTGGAATTTTGGATCCTGCCTCATTATTCCACGGACATACACGAGCTTCAGCGTAAGGTTCGCGCCCGTGAGCATCGTAAGAAAACTCTGCGGATGGGAGGCGTAGAATTTCATGCACGGTCCGTCGTCATCTGAAAGCAGGAGAAAATCGTATATTTCCCGTGGAAGCGGATTTTCCGACTGGAATGGAATCCCGGCCGTCCCCGCGTGAAAGACTTCAAGCATTCCAGAAACATCACGACCCAAAAACGCCATGCGTTCCGAAGGCAAACATATGTCAAGTCCGTCCCTGCTGTACACGGAATAAAGCCTTGGCTCGCCGCCTTCAACCTGCAGGGATTTTCTTTCCGCGGAAAATCCGCTCTTCCTTGAAAAAACTTTTTCAACCGCAATGCGCGGAAAATCCACAAGTCCTGAAATCTGAAATTCCGTCGAATGTCTTGACCTCTGCATCCCGACATACAGCGTGTCGATTCTATTCGCAACGGCAGAAGCGTCCTTTTCCGACATTCCCTCAATATTTTTTTCAATGAGCAGTTCCATGAGGGAGGGATCCGCCCTGTATGGAACAGTCATGTAAAAATGGTTCTTTCCGTCAAGAAGATCAAGCGGATGCACAAATTCATCCTGCACGCCCGTCGTCCTGCAGGAAAACAACGACGCCGCCGCAAAAAAAAGAGGAAGGACACGCGCAGGCGGACAGAAAAGACTTCTACGCCTTCTCAATGGATATTCTCCATTTTCTGTCTTCGGCCTCAACTTCCGTACCGCCCTCGAAATTTTCAAAAACGGCGGACGATGAAAGCGTTTCAGAAGAAACAAAATCCCTGAACATCTGGAACGCGTCGGAAAGTTCAGAATCTCCATGAACCTTGAGCGAAATCCTGTCCGTAACGTTCAGAGCCGACTCCTTCCTGAGATTCTGGATTCCACGCACAAGATCCCGCACGTAGCCTTCCTTCCTAAGTTCATCAGAAATTCTTGAGTCAAGTCCGACTGTCAAAGTTCCGTCGTTCAGAACCTTCATGTCGTCCTTTTCGGAGCGTTCCACAAGAACCTTCTCGGTGTCAAGTTCAACTGAAGTGCCCTCCACGTCTATAGAAAGCCTTGTACCCTCAAGAATCGCCTGTATCTGCTCGGAAGAAAGCGTCTGTATTACAGCGGCGGCCTTCTTCATCAACGGCCCCAGTTCCTTTCCAAGCGCCTTGAAGTTCGCCTTTGCGCTGTATTCAACAAGTTCCGCCTCCCTGTCGTGGAATTCCACCTTCTTGACGTTGAGTTCCTCGCGTATGGAATCCTCCATTTCGGCAAGAACACGCCTTTCGTCCGGATTCCTTGTTACAAGGGCCACCGATGCAAGCGGCTGGCGGTTTTTAAGGTTGAATGTATTCCTGAGCGAACGCCCCATCGAGACCGCCTTCTGTACTGTGGCCATCTTGAACTCAAGTTCCTCGTCGTGCCAGCCCTCCCTGTACACAGGATAGTCTGAAAGATGCACGGACTCGCTGTCTCCGTCCGTCCTCAGGTTCTGCCACATGGTTTCCGTTATGAAAGGAATGAAGGGACAGGCGACCTGGCTGAAAGTCTTCAACGCCACGTACAGGGCCTCGTAAGCCTCCGCCTTGTCCGAATCGTTTTCTGATTTCCAGAAACGGCGTCTTGACCTGCGGATGTACCAGTTGTTCATCTCGTCTATGAATTTTACAATCGGGTCAACGGCGCCGCTCAAATCGTAGTCGTCGAGCGCGGAGCCCACATCCTTTACAAGTTTCTGCGTTATTGAAAGAAGCCACGAATCAAGCGGATTTGAAGGCTTCCTGTCGTCAAAAAGATGTCCTTCAGGCTGCATTCCGTCGATGTTCGCGTATGTTACAAAGAAACTGTAGGAATTCCAAAGCGGAAGTATTATGTTCTTTATGACGTCGCGCACTCCGTCGTCGCTGTAACGAAGGTCGTCCGCCCTTACGACCGCGGAATGTATAAGGAAGAGCCTTAACGCGTCAGCTCCGAATTTGTTTATGGCCTCCACAGGATCTGTATAGTTCCTCAAGGACTTTGACATCTTTCTTCCGTCGGATGCAAGTACAAGTCCGTTTACAATGCAGTTCTGGAACGCGGGCCTGTCGAAAAGGTGCGAGGCAAGAACTGTAAGGGTGTAGAACCAGCCGCGTGTCTGGTCCAGACCTTCAGATATGAAGTTTGCAGGAAAGTGGCTTTCAAAGTATTCCTTGTTCTCGAACGGATAGTGCTGCTGCGCGTACGGCATGGAGCCAGACTCAAACCAGCAGTCGAACACCTCCGGAATTCTGTGCATCGTTCCGCCGCACTTTTTACACGGAATCGTGATCTTGTCGACAAACTGCTTGTGAAGGTCTTCCGGATACGTTCCTGAAAGTTCCTTGAGTTCGTTCCTGCTTCCGACACATACAAGATTCCTGCACTCAGGGTCGTCGCACCTCCATATTGGAATTGGATTTCCCCAGTAGCGGTTCCTGCTGACCGCCCAGTCCCTCGCGCCTGAAAGCCATTTTCCAAAACGTCCGTCCTTTATGTGTGCGGGCTGCCATTTTATGGCGGAGTTTGCCTTCAAAAGAGAGTCGTGGTGGTCCGCCACCTTGACGAACCACGAGCCCACGCCGCGATAGATTAGCGGAGAGCCGCACCTCCAGCAATGTGGATACTGGTGGTTTACAGTGTCCCTCTTTACAAGTTTTCCTTCTTTTTTGAGGCGGTCCATTATGTCCCTGTCGCAGTCCTTTACGAATCGTCCCTCGAAATCTGAAACTTCGGAAGTGAACCTGCACTCCGCGTCAAGCGGCGCCACTACAGGAATTCCAGAGCCAAGGAACACCTTGTAGTCCTCCTCGCCAAAGCCCGGCGCGGTGTGGACGATTCCAGTTCCGTCCTCGGTTGAAACATAGTCCGCGTTGAAAATGCGGAACGCACCCTCGGCGCATGGCTGTGAGGAATCCGCGGAGCATACGGCGGCGTCGGAATATTTTGAAAAATAAGGGAAGAGAGGCTCGTATCGCGCGCCAACAAAGTCGCGTCCGGGCTTTTTGTATAGAACCTCGTAATCGTCCTCGTTCCTGTAGTACGAGGAAAGCCTTGATTCTGCGACAATGTAAAAATCGAGCGTGGCGCGGTCTAGAATCTTCACGTATTCAACGTCGGGTCCCATGCAAAGTCCAAGGTTCGACGGAAGCGTCCAGGGAGTCGTTGTCCATGCAAGGAAATACACGTTCCCCTTTGAAAAATCAGGGTCGTTCAAAGACGCCGGAGAAGACAGAGCCCTGAACCTCACGGTAATCGCAGGATCCTGTTTTTCCTTGTATCCCTGCGCAAGCTCATGTGTTGAAAGGACAGTGGAACATCGCGGGCAGTACGGAAGAATGTATTTTCCCTCGTACATGAGGTTCTTGTCCCACAGGGTCTTTGCAACCCACCATATCGACTCCATGTAGTCCGCGTCCATGGTCTTGTAGTCGTGGTCGAAGTCAACCCATCTTCCCATTCTTGTGATAGTCTCCCGCCATTCTGCGGTGTATTTGAGGACGGAAGCCTTGCAGCTGTCGTTGAACCTGTCGATTCCAAATTCCTCTATCTCGTGCTTGGAATTTATTCCAAGTTCCTTTTCAATGAGATTTTCAACGGGAAGACCGTGGCAGTCCCATCCGAACCTGCGCTCAACCTTCCTCCCCTTCATCGTCTGGTAGCGCGGAATTATATCTTTTATTGTAGAGGGAATGAAATGTCCGAAGTGTGGAAGTCCTGTCGCAAAAGGAGGACCGTCGTAGAAAACATACTCCTCCGCCCCCTCCCTCTGGCTGACGGATTTTTTGAAGGTGTCGTTCTTCTTCCAAAATTTCAGGATTTCCTCTTCCTGTCTTGGAAAGTCGACTTTGGGATCTACAGGTTTGTAACTCATCTTATAATTCCTCGGAAGTTAAAATTTAATTTAAAACTGGCAAATTATAACGCAAATAAACCAAATGTTCTATAGATTTGCATAAGTTCAACCGCGGCGCAGAGCGTCCAGAAAAGGTCCGGGCGCAAAAAAAAATCACGGAATTCTGCACCTAGGAGCGTGTGCATCATGAATTCCGTGATAAAAGCGGGAACTTTTTTTTGTCTATATGGACTTGAGAAACAGGTCTTGAACTGCATACCGACCTGCTTCCAGTTCAAAATTGATGCCTATGTCAGATTTTTCCGAGGCGGCGGCATTCCTCGATGCCCTCGCCCTCCGGTTCAAGGTTTATCATAAGGCCGTCGCCATTTTCAAGGAGAGCGCCTGCGCCTCGCAGTCTTTCAGCCCAATCCCTGAGCCATTTTCCATCCCCCCAATCGTACGAGCCAAATATCGCCACCCTTTTTCCTGAAAGACCTGATTCAATCTGTCTGTATAAATCTTCCATGGAATCTTCAAGAACTTCATCTCCCATTGCAGGACTTCCCAAATAAATCAAGTCAGAGGAAAGGAGGACCTCCCTGTCGCAGGAATCAGCCTCAAAAACCAGCACCTCATCGCCTTTTTCCCTGCACCCCTCGGCAATCGCAGCCGCCATCGCACCGGTATTGCCGGTGGTAGTTGAATAAACAATAGTTTTTTTCATAAAAAACACCCCGTCTATAATTTTCATGCACTGAAACGTTTTCTGTACATTTCAGCAATCTGGTGGACCTTCGCACCTTTTCTAAAAAGATCCATGCAGACATCCATGCACGACCTGTACATATTCATCTTGCTTACGGCCACGTCAAGGTTGCCGTAAACCTTCCAGAATCCTGAATAAATGAAGCCCCTGCCACCTTTTTTTTCAAACTGAACCACATCGTCAAGCGGGTAGCCTAAAAAAAAGCCTATCTCATGCGGAAATCCATCTTCCGACACAAGCCTTAAAAAAAGTTCTGAAAGAATGGCGTCCAGCCCGTCATCCACAGGATACCCCTTGCCGGAGAGAAAGTTCATCGAATCGGTCCGACAGAAAAGCCTCTCAAGCAATTTTCTTGAGTAAACAAAAAACAGCGTATAGCCATTTTTTCTCAGCGGAAAAACTGAAATTCCACCTCTTTCAAGCAGGCGCATCAGGTTTTCAAGATTTTCAGAGCCTTCCGCAAACACACAGTCTTTCATGGTAAACAAGTTCGCAGGTTTTATTCCGCACAGCGAAGGCGCGGAACAGCGCACTATGGTTTCCTCGAAGCCCAAACCCTCCTCCTTGAGTTGCTTACCGCTAACTCATATGGTTAGCATAAACTAACATAAATAAAGTGTCAATATACATTCACAAAAAAGTTCAAAAAGTTCGATAATATGAACATGAAAAAGCAATTCGCATCGTTTCTTCTGGCATTCGCCTGCGCAGTTCTTCACGCAGAAATTCCTGAAGTCCTGCACGGAATATGGGAGGGAAAGGACAGGTATATGTTCATCGGCGGAAACGGAGAGTTTTCACTCATACTCAAGGTTTACGACGGCTGGTACTTCGACAGGGCGGCGGAAAGCGAGGGATTCGAGGAGCAAAGCACAAGGGAAAGGAATTCCGCGACGGGAAAAAATCCTGTAAGAATCCAGGCGGACTTCCAGAAGATTTCCGAAGGCGGTCCTGACGGAGCATACGAAATGCTCATGTACGACGGAAAAAAACTTGTACAGAAGATTCCGCTCGCCGTTTCAGACGGAAAAATCTATCTTGATTTTCTTGTAAGACGGAACCAGGTGGACGATTTTTTCATAAACGGAGCCGGGGTTCTGGAAGGAAATTCGTTATACGGCTACTGGCAGGGCGTGAACTCCGCGGAAAACATAAGGATGGACGCCATAAAAAGACCTGAAAGCATATACAGCTATCTTGTTGCAGAAGATGGCACATACAGAATCCGCTTCTGGAACACGCGCATGGACTACGACCCCGGACTCAAGGCGGCGTTCACGGACGGAGAAAACATATTCAACATTGAAAGGCACATCCTTTCAGGAGGCGAAACGTTCACCTGCACTTCGGGAAGGTCGACGAGGATAAGGAACGTGAACAAATTCAAGACCCTTCCGTTCGACGCACGTACGGACGGCGCAGGAAAAATTCTTTGCGCGGGAGAAGCGGCGTTCACAAAATGCGGTGAATCGTCCAAGGATGAACTTCTCCAGATAGTCCGCTCCGCAAATTCAAGGCGCAGGCCCGACCCTCCGCCGCCATTTCCCGAAGGAGATCTGGACTTCCACTGGGATCTGATAGACAGGCTTGAAGCCGGAAACAAGATTATAGAGGACGTAAGAAAAAGGCAGGCGGAATTCGGGCCCAGGGGAAAAGACAGAAACAAATAAATCTGATATATTTTCCACATGACTACATACCTAGGAAAAATCGGGGAACTTACCCTGAAAGGCTCGAACATAAAATCTTTTGAAAATCAGCTGGTTTCAAACATCAGGCAGTATCTCAGGAACACAAATGCGAAGGTGTCTCTGAAGGCGGGTCGGCTTTTCATAGACTGCGGAAAGGAAGATGAGCCGAACGTTGAATACGCGCTCAGGCATCTTGTGGGAATAACAGGCTGGGCAAAAACCCTCGCAACGGGAAAATCAATCGAAGAAATTCAGGAATGCATCAGGGGCCTCGCGGAAGAATCCGTAAAAAAAGGACTCAGGACTTTTAAAATCGAGGCAAAACGCCAGGACAAGACATTTCCGCTGAACTCCTACGAGATAGCGGTGCAGGGAGCGTCGCCCGTGTTCGACTCAGGGCTCATGGAAGTGGACGTTAAAAATCCTGACGTGACGTTCTTTGTGGAGGTGCGAGACAGGGTGTTCGTGTACAGCGACAGCCAGAAATCTTGCAGGGGGCTTCCAGTAGGAACGTCAAGCAAGGGACTCCTTCTACTTTCAGGCGGACTTGACTCGCCCGTCGCGGGCTACAGGATGATGAGGCGCGGAATGAAGATAGAATGCGCGTACTTCCATTCATATCCATACACTTCCGAAGAGGCGCAGAAAAAAGTAGAAGACCTTGCGGCCCGTCTTTCAGGATTTGGAATCAACACCTATCTGAACACAATACCATTCACGGACGTGCAGATGAGGATAAAGGAAAAATCCCCAGAGGAATGGACGACCCTGATGCTCAGGGTATGCATGATGAAGGTCGCAAACCTCCTTGCGCGCAGGGTTCACGCGGACTGCATAATAACAGGCGAAAGCCTTGGGCAGGTCGCAAGCCAGACGCTCGAAAACATGAACGTTACGGAACATTTTGCAGAATATCCACTTTTACGCCCTCTGGTGGGAATGGACAAGGAAGAGATTGTAAGGGATGCAAGGTTTATAGAAACATACGAAACTTCAATCCTTCCATACGAGGACTGCTGCGTACTTTTCTCGCCAAGACATCCCGTACTCAGGGGAAGCGTGGACGAGGCGGAACGCATTTTCCGCGAACTCGACTGCGACGCGCTCATAAGCGAATCGTTTGAAAAACGGAGCGTAAGGCATTTCTTCTGCGGAAAGGAAGTTTCCGCGGGCCAGGGGCGGGACTAATATGAAACCCTCACGCCCAGCGTAAAGTAATGGTTGTACGAATCGTGGAGCGCAAGTTTCCAGAGAGCCCTGGCGTTCCTGACTTCCTCCACGGTGCTGTACGTTCCAGGATATATGGCCCTCCCCACTCCGTCGCCCTTTATATACTCAAACGTATAGTCGGCGTCAAACGAAAGGCAAACGCCTCCTCCAAGAAGAAAATCAACGCAGGTGGAAAAACCCGCCTGTACAAGATACATTATGCTGGGCTGCCGCAGGAAATTCGTGTATGAGGTCGCCGTGGAAAGACCGTTCGCCGTCATTCCAAGTCCTCCGTCCGAATACGACGACATCCTGGAATCCCCGCGGCTCAAGGAAAGCGCCTCCTCGTCGGAAAGGCTTTCGCATGCGTTTCCGTGCCGTACCAGGGAGGTCTTTGTAGCAAGTTTCCATCCAGGAAGGGGCTTGAAGCTAACGCCAAGTGAAACCCTGTCCGAATTGGGCGGAAGGTTCGAGCCGAGGTTTATGCCGTAGTTCGAATAGTCGTGGAAGTTGTAGTCTGAATCCCCCGGCGAAAGGAAGGTGTAGGTGTACGGGGTTGCAAGCGAATAATCGACGGATATCAGTGAACATACAGAATCATACGGAGCGTAAAGAATTCCAGTCTTGAAGGAAACCCTCGTCGCGGACTCGTTCAGGTCAAGCTTTAAAAGTTTTTTTAAGATTGTGTCGTCAACGTAAACGTCGCCGGTAATGGCAACGCATGGAAGAGGACGAAGCTCCAGGCCCAAGCCTGCAAAAACATTGTCGTTGAACCCGGAGACGTTTCCAATCACAAGGTATGGAGCCGGCATGAGGTAGAACGGAGTGAAATCCTTTCCGAACACGACGGATTCATAGCAGGAAACGTTCAGCCGTCCCTCGAACAAAGGAACCTTCACGGAATGGAATGCAAGATATTTTCCAAGAGAGTACAGGTTCGGATCTGAAAAACTCTTCGCTCCGAGCAGCATGAAAATCTGGCTGAAAGAAACATGGCTTCCAATGTAGTTGAACGAAGCGTTCAGGGCCTGATACGCGGAGGGGTTCAGCACTATGCTGTCGCCGGGATACAGGCCGAATGCGTTCTTGCTGAATCCTAGCGTCAAATAAAGGCTTTCCGTTCCGTATGAAAAACCGCCGTTCAAATCCGCAATGAAGTCGACTCCGCCAGACTCTACGTAGAACGCCCTGACCTTGTTCTGGGAACTGTTCTGCATGAACTGTGGAAGCACATCGTAAAGGGCCACGCTGTTGTTCGCCGCAAGGAAATTGACATTCGCGGCAAATCCGATTTTTTCAGAAATGGAAACATCCGAGGAAAAGTTCAGTCCGCCAAGAAAAATTTCGTGGTCCTCATATACAGGCTGCCTTCCGTTTCCGCCGCGTTCAACCTGCTTCAGTTTTACATCTCCCTTGACGGAAGAAGCCGCGCGCCACGGCTTTTCAATGTAAAGCCTTTCGTATTCCGCGGCCCTCGCCGCCTCGTCAGAATCCCCAGACCCCCGGACTTCGGAAAGTATTTTTTTTATGACGTTCAGCGGATACGGCTTTATCTGTGGAAGCGGCTCGGACACATAGCCCTTGACACTCCATGAAACAAGATCCGTGTAAAACTCGTTTCCAGGCTCTATTGAAACCTGCGCGGAAAGAAGTCCGCCGGAAGCCGGAAAAAACAGGCACAAAATGAAAAAGACTGACTTTATAAATCGCATACAGAACAATGATAAATGTTTGTTGAACGAATTACAAGATATGTGCTATCCTTGAGGACAAATGACTTCCAACGACAGAAAAATCATATACAACCTATTGAAGACGGCGTCCAGCCACCTGTACGGATATGAATCGCCCGAGTTCATGCAAGACTCCGCCAAAAACACGCCGTACGAAAAAGACGCTCTTACAGATGCGGGCGCAAATACAGTTCCGCCTGAAAAAAACAGTTTTACAGACGAAAAGAACAGTTTCACAGACAAACCCGAATCCACCGCATCCGAAACCGGGTCCGCCACCATGCGCATGATTTCAGAGAAGATACGTTCGTGCAGAGCCTGCCCCCTCCACGAACGGAGGAAAAACGCAGTCGTTGGCGCAGGCCCTGAAAACCCATACGTAATGGTCATCGGCGAGGCTCCCGGAGAGGAGGAGGACGGGGCCGCGCTTCCTTTTGTAGGTCCTGCGGGAAAGCTCCTCGACAGGATGCTGAACTCAATCCTCCTTGACAGGAACTACAACTGCTACATAGCGAACACCGTAAAATGCAGGCCGCCAATGAACAGAGATCCGCAAAAATCCGAGGCGGACGCGTGCAGGTCATTCCTTGACGCCCAGATCCACATCCTGAAGCCCAGGTTCATACTGACAGTTGGAAAGGTCGCGCTTAAAAACCTCATGCGCATCGATGGAGATTTTTCACTTTCGGCGTACAGGCAGAGGCTTCTTTCCTACAATGGAGTTCCCGTGGCGGCGACGTACCATCCAAGCGCCCTGCTTAGGTCTCCTGAATACAAAAAACCCGCGTGGGAGGATCTGAAATTCCTCAGGGCGGAACTTGAAAAAAACTTCCCCGAATACAAGAACTCCTTCGTTCCAAAGTTCTAGCACAGAGCCGGAAGCATTGCAAAGAGGAATAACGCTTTGACAAAATACCTTGAAATCGCCCTTAAACTTCCGCAGAACACGGTGTTCACCTACTCGCACACGCAGGACGTGGAGCAGGATTCCGAGTTCGAGGCGGAAATCGGAAAAAGGGTCGAGGTGCGTTTTGGAAACCAGAACCTGACGGGATTCATTGTTTCTGTCCAGGACGAAATACCGTCCTCCTGCCCTGTTCCAAAAGAAAAAATACGCCCTGTAAAAAAGATAGTGGACGAAAAGAGCCTTTTCACGGCAGAGATTTTCGAGGTCGCGCGGTGGACAAGCAGGTACTACCTCTGTTCCATAGGAGAGGCGATTTTCGCAATGATTCCTACAAGCGGAAAGGGAACCCGCAGCGCGCCTGGATTTTCATTCAGCGACGACTTCTGTTCAGACCCTGTAAAAAACCTTTCTGAGGAACAGGAAAAGGCCGTAAAATCAATAACAGAATCTTCCGGACGGGGAAGGACCGACTACCACTACATCTACGGAAAAACAGGAAGCGGAAAGACGGAGGTGTTCCTGCAGGCGGCGGAGCACATCATGGGTCTTGGAAAGGGCGTGATATACCTCGTGCCTGAAATAGGACTTACCGCTCAGGTGGTGGAGGCCGTGGTGAAGAGGTTTGGAAACACCGCGGCGGTGCTACACTCACAGCTGACTCCCAGCCAGAAGATAAACGAATGGCGAAGGATAATGGAAAGACAGGCGAGAATCGTCATAGGAGCAAGGAGCGCGGTATTCGCCCCCGTTCCGGACCTTGGACTCATAATAATAGACGAGGAACACGACGGCTCTTACAAGTCGGTAGAAACCCCCAGGTACCACGCAAGGCAGACGGCGATGTTCAGGGCGTCCCGCCTTAAAATTCCCCTTGTAATGGGAAGCGCCACTCCGTCGGTCGAGGCGTGGAAACTCATGCAGGACGGAAAACTGATACGCCACAGCCTTACAAGACGGCTTGCTGGAGGCTCAATGCCTTCCGTAAGAACCATAGACCTTTCAAGGACAAAAAATTCAGGCTGCATATCGGAAGAACTTGAAAAAGAAATACGGAGCACCCTGGAACAGAAAAAACAGGCCATACTTTTTCTGAACAGGCGGGGCTTCACCCACTTTTTCAGGTGCAACACCTGCGGATACGAACTCAAGTGCAGGAACTGCTCCGTCTCCATGACATACCACAAATTTGAAAACAGGCTTAGATGCCACTACTGCGGATACGAGGAATTTCCTCCAAGCACCTGCCCATCATGCAGTTCCATCGACATAGGATACTCGGGCTTTGGAACAGAGTACATCGAGTCTGAAACCAGGGCGAAATTCCCCGAGGCGAGGGTTCTCCGGCTGGACACGGACGCGCTTACAAAAAAGGGCGAACTTCAGGAAAAACTGGACGCTTTCAGAAACAGGGAATACGACATCCTTCTTGGAACGCAGATGGTCGCAAAGGGGCTGAACTTTCCAAACCTTCAACTTGTAGGAGTGGTGCTTGCGGACACAGGACTTCACCTTCCAGACTTCAGGGCGGCGGAAAGGACGTTCGCCCTGATAACGCAGGTTTCAGGAAGGGCCGGGCGTTTTTTTCCAGACGGAAGGGTTCTTGTGCAGACATACAATCCTACAAGGGAGCCGATAAGGTTTTCGTGCGAGGGAAACGCCGAGGAATTCTACAGACATGAACTTTCCCAAAGAAAAATGCTGGGGTTTCCGCCATATTCACGCCTCGTGAGGCTTGTATTCCGTTCCCTGAGCCAGAAAAAGGCCGAGGAAAGCGCGGTCCAGGCGGCGAATATTCTTTCAGAAAGCCTCAAAGGACGAGGAGAGGTCATAGGTCCCGCGGAATGTCCCATCTTCATGCAGTCAAGCAGCTACAGATACCAGGTGATTCTGAGGGGAACGAACGTAACGCATCTGCAGAGGGCGGCGGAGGAACTCCTGTACCGCTACACGCACGCCCAGTCTGTATACATAGAATGCGACGTAGACCCTGTGGGGCTTCTTTAACCAGGACCGCCGTCAGACGTGCCGTCTTGTTCCGTCGAATTTTATGTCGTAGAGAAAAAGACCGGAGGGAGGAGCGGTAAGACCTGAAAGCCTCCTGTCCCGCGCTTCTATTATTTTTTTAAATTCATCGGGATTTTTTTCCGCCCTGTCAAGGGAAACAAGCGTTCCCGTCAAGGTCCTTACCATCTTCCACAGGAACGCGTTCGCCTCAATCTCGAACACAAGAAATTTCTCGCCTGACGGAAAAACTTCCTGCATGAAAAACCTTGCTCCGTCTATGTAGCGGTTTGTAGAAACGCTCAGGTCTCCGCTCGCAGCGAACGACGCGCAGTCCATCTCGCCTTTTAGAAGGGACGCCATTTCGTTCAGCCTTGAAAGGTCTGGAGTGTATGGGTACGTCCATGAAAAACGGTTCATGGACGCCGACACAGATTCCGCCGTTGAAATGAAGTACCTGTACATCCTGCTGGTCGCGTTTTTCCTTGAGTTGAAGTCTTCCGGAACCTCCATGGAGGAAAGAATCCTTATGTCCTTTGGAAGCATTGCGTTCAGGGCGCGCGCGTAGTTTTTTTCAGGAAAGGTGTCGACAGGCGAATAAAAGTTCGCCTTCTGTCCGAGCGCGTGAACGCCTGAATCGGTCCTTCCTGAGCCGTATATGTTCACCTCGACTTTCAAAAGCCTTTCGAGAGCCTTTTCAAGTTCCCCCTGGACCGTCCTTGACGTGTTCTTCACGCCACAGGAATCCTGCCTCTGCCAGCCGCAAAAATCCGTTCCGTCGTAGGAAACTGTAAGGAGTATGTTCTTCATGTTTTTTTTTCCAGATTAAATGTCGTCGTCGCTCACTTCCTTGGAAAGCAAGTCGTAAAGATCCCTCGCCTTCTCAAGAAGAGGACCCGGCTTGTCCTTGGAGGATTTTCCAAGTCCAAAAATACGCGCGATTGCGGTCTTCGCCTCGCTGAGTTTCTTCAGGCGCAGCTGTATGTCCTCCTTCTGTCCGTACTTGTATTCAAGCAGACCGGAAAGATATATAACTCCGTCCCAGCCGTAGTTCTTGTCCATGTCGGGACCGAAATTTCCAAGCGTTGAACTTTTTTCAGTCTTGGTGGTCTCGTTTATTATCGCCTGCTGGTAGAAAAAAAGCGACTTCCTGTAGAACACGTCCGATATGTATGAAAAATTGTGGTCCGGAACCGCCTCGTCAAGTTCCCGAGTAAGCCATGCAAGGCGCAATGAAAGGAACGCAGACTTCATTGTTGGAAGAAGATCGTGGTCAACCTCGTTGTAACTGAGAAGGGAAAGATAATACATGGCGCAGCCGTCGTACAGGGAGCGTTCATGAGTAAGCGAAAAGTGTGGAAAAATCTCGTTCACCTTCGCCTTCCGCTCCTCGCGTGAAAAGAAAAGCCTGTCCTGGATCTCCTTCTTCTTCAAATCCTTGAAGTCCGACCAGAGCAGCGCCGTGTAGCAGTTGGGACAGGCTCCGATGTCGTAGATGAGCGGATAGATTCTTCCAAACCTTGCCGACGGCTCGAACGTCCTGTGCAGGTCTTCCGAAAGCGGACCTGCGATCATTCGACCGTTTCCGCTCAACATGACTTCCTTTTCAAAATTCTTCTTGCATACAGGACAGCCGCACTTTTCCTTTGACCAGTATGAAATCGCGGCCTTTTTCTTCTCGCCTGTTTTTTTTACCCCTGAAACCATCGAAGCCTCCAGAAACTAGATTTTTTCTATTACGACATTCGCCACCGCATATTCTTTTTCATGGCTCAACGAAACGAACACCCTGCATTTTCCGCATCTCCGGAAAAGAAGTTCTTCCACGTCCGATGAAAAAAAAAGTCCGGGTCTTCCCTCAAAGTCTTTCTTGACGTAAACGCCCCTCAGGTCGAAGCAGATTCCGGTTCCGAGAGCCTTTGAAAAAGCCTCCTTTGCGGCAAACCTCGCGGCGTAATGCTGGCAGGCAGAATTCAGCGAACCTCCGCCGAACATCTCCTCCGCATTGAAGTACCGCTCTATCATGCCTGGGTTTTCCGTCCATTTTTCAAAACGGGAAACCTTTGCAATGTCAGTTCCAATTCCAAATATCATTGTGAATCCTGCACCTGATTTTTTGAAGACCTGCCCTTCCTCTTTGAGAATATGTTACCGAAAGGAGGGTCGGAATGTTCCTCTTCCACGTTCGCCCTGTCAGACTCCATTACGGAATCCTCCGCACCGGATTCTTCCGTCTTCACTGAAAAATCCTCCACTTCAGAATCGGAGCCAACATCCTCGGAAACAACAACCGTCACGGTGTCGTACGACTTTTCCTTTACAGTGATGTTCTGCGGAAGCGAGAAAAGGACCGGAAGTTCATATCTTCCCTCCTCGGTTATCGCGCTGCAGTCGACGACCACCACATCCTGCGTAAGGGTGAAATTTTCCATTCCCGGAACTGTTCCAGCCAGCGTGAAGTCAAGCGGCGGAATCTCCGCGTCGTTTTTAAATCTTGGGTCCAACAGGATTATGGAAGGCCTTACAGCCCTGAAATTCTGCTCGCTTGGCGCCGCCGCTATTGACACGCTCACCCTGAACGAGCCTTCGTAATGCGGACGGACAAGGGCGTTCACGTTGTCGAGCGCGACGTCTGCCGAAAATCCAGTCGCCGCCCCCTTTACGTTCACCCGCTCCGTGTATATGTGGCTTGTCTTTTCAACTATCTTTGAAGGACCTGTAATCTTTACAGTGGATGGAACAACCTCTATGTTCTTTATGACGTAGCCGTGGTTCACCTCGCCTGAAAGCGACGGCTGGACGTTCACGTATTTTTGAACCTGCTCGTCAAGGACAAGGCTCACGTACTCCGGACGCACTGAAACTTCTAGTGGGTCTATGAGCATCATCTCCTGCGAAATGGAAAGGACCACAGGAACGTCGTACTGTCCGGGCTCCGTGTACTGGTTCAAATCCAGCACCGCGCTGATTCCCTGGGGAGTTACCGCTCCTATGGAGTCCGCGTCGCACCTCACGGTTATCTTCACGTAGTTTGGAACGGCGGTCTCGTTCACCAGAAGCCCCTCCGCCTGAACTTTCAGCGGAACAGTAAAATTCTTATGCTCAAGCACCGCTATCCTGTGGAACACGTATATGAGGACTGCGACCGCCACGCAGATCACCTTTGAAACCCAGTCCTCGGTTATCCTGCTAATCAATCTTCTTGTGTTCGTCAATCGTGTCCTCCAGGATGTTGGATTCTGGCGTTATGTCCAGAAGGTTTTCAAGGATTTTTGTAAGTTCCTGAACGGAAAGGTCGTAGTGGAGTTTTGAGTCGTACGCAAGGCTCATCGCTCCAGTCTCCTCGGAAACGACAAGAACCACAGCGTCGGAAACCTCAGACACACCCAGGGCCGCCCTGTGCCTGGTTCCGAAAGTCTTTTTTATGTCGTACTGTTCGCTGAGCGGAAGAAAACATCCCGCCGCCACAAGTTTTCCGCCCTGTATGAAGCAGGCTCCGTCGTGCAGCGGAGTGTCCATTCCAAAAATCGTTACAAGAAGGCTTGATGAAATGTCCGCGTTGAGTTTCGTTCCGCTGAGCACTATGTCGTCAAGTTTTGTGTGCCTAAGGAACACAGCGAGCATCCCCCTCTTCTGCTTTGAAAGCATATCCGCCGCTATGAGGACGGAGTCTACGTACGTGTGCTTTGAACGGCTTCCGAAGGCGAACCACTGCGTCTGCCCCATCTTCAGGAACATCTTTCTGAATTCAGGCTGGAATATTATCACAAAGCCGACAAGAAGCATTGGCGTCATCGACCTGAAAATCCACTCAAGGGTGGAAAGCCTTAACACCACCGCAAGGGCGTATGAAATCGCCACTATTACGGCGGACTTTATTATCTGCACGCTGTTGGATTTTACTATGATTTGATACGCCTTGTAGAGGACAAACGAGATTATCCCTATGTCCATGAACGGACGTATGAAACTGTATATTGCAAGCAAGGTTTCCGCGGATTTCAAAGCATTCCCTTCAATTTTTGTTTATAGAGTATACTCTAAAACCTTCAAAGTATCTATCGTTTCTTTTACGTCGTGCACCCTCACAAGGGAACAGCCCTTGATGACGCTCACAATGTCCGCGGCGAGAGTTCCATACAGCCTTTCGGGAATGTCCCTTCCGGTCATCTTGCCTATGCACCTTTTTCTTGAAAGGGCCATGAGAATTTTATATTTCCCTCCGCACAGGCTTCCCGAACCGCGTATGAGGTCGCAGTTGTTCTCAAAGTTCTTGTTGAAGCCGATCCCTGGGTCCACAATTATTTTTGAGGAAGGAATTCCAAGAGCCTCCGCGGCCGCGGCCCTCCCCAAAAGGTATTCAGACACTTCATTCACGGCGTCCTTTTCAATGGCGTTCCTGTGCATCAGTATAACGGGAAGTTTTTGTTCCGCGCAGAAAGCCCCCAGTTCAGCGTCGTCCTCCAGGGCGGAAATGTCGTTCAATATGTCCGCCCCTGAGTAAAACGCCTCCTGCATGACGGTCTTTTTCCTTGTGTCTATGGAAATCGGAACGTCGGTCCGTTTTCTTATCTCCTTTATGACGGGAATCAGCCTTCCAAGTTCCTCGTCGGAGTCTATGTACGTACAGCCTGGACGGCTTGATTCCGCGCCAAGGTCAAGAATGTCCGCGCCTTCTTCCACAAGACGCATGGCCCTTTCAAGGCCGCCCCTGCTCCCCTCGTAAAAAGAATCCGGCGTAACGTTCACAATCCCCATTACAAGGGCCTTTCTTTCAGTCCTTACAGTCCTGCCGCAAAGTTCAAGTTCAACCATCATTCATTTCCTTAAAAAATATAAAATTTAGATTTTTTCATTCTTTTTTTTCACGCCGCGAGAAAGCGCCTCCACAGCGGCTTCCTTAAGATGCCGCACGTTCATTTCCGCCTGGTCCAAAACCTCGCCCCTCGTACCCTGACTGTAAAAACCTTCAGGAAAAGCCTTCAGCATGGCGGAAGAACATCCGTTTTCTTCAAGAAGACGCATGAGGGATTCTCCGATTCCGCCCGTTCCAATTCCGTCCTCCACAAGCACGATTCCGTCGTAGCGCAGGGCAACCTCAAGAAAATAGGAGTCGTCCACGGGCTTTAAAAATCTAAGGCTGTAGATGTCGCTTACAATCCCTTCCATCACAAGCGCCCTTGACGCCGTGACCGCCTCTGAATACATTCCGCCCGTAGTCACAAAAAGAACCTTCCCCGGATTCGATGAATCCTCAAGAAGAACCTCAAGAGTCGGAAAGAGGTCGGAAGCCTTTATCAGAACCCCCCTTCCCCTGTGTATTTCCGCGGAAAACTCCTCCCTTTCGGAAGGACAAGACATCTTTGGATAGCGGATCACATACACTCCGCTTCCGTCAATCGAATATTCAAGAAGTTTCTGCAGGTCAACTGAACTTGCAGGACTTAAAATCTCAAGAGATGGAACGGGGCGGAAAAGGGCCACGTCAAAAAGCCCCTGATGTGTCTCACCGTCTCCTGGAACCGCGCCCGCCCTGTCAAGAACAATTACAGCGTGGACCTTCTGCAGCACAATGTCGTGTATGACCTGGTCCACCGCCCTCTGCATGAATGTTGAATAGATGCACACTACAGGAACAACCCCGCCCTTTGAAAGTCCGCCCGCGAACGTCACCGCGTGTTCCTCCGCTATGCCAACGTCGAAGAACCTTTCAGGAAAACGCCTTGCAAAAAAATCAAGCCCCGTTCCCTTCGCCATGGACGCCGTTATGGCCGCGATGCGGGGATTTTTTTCCGCGAGGGAAACGAGCGAATTTGAAAAACTTTCCGTAAAACTCAGCGCGTCGAATTTTTCAACCTCCCCATCCCTGGTGCAGAACGGGCCTATGCCGTGAAACCTTTCGGGGTGGTCTTCGGCGGGACTGTAGCCCTTGCCCTTTTTTGTAACCACGTGGACCACCACGGGGCTTTTCATCTCCCTGACGCGTCCGAACACCCGCTCAAGAGACTTCTCGTCATGTCCGTCGAGAGGCCCCACGTATTCAAATCCCAAATCTGAAAAAAGATTGTCCTGAAGAAAAAGCCCCTTCAGACCCCTCTTGAACCTGAATATGAACTTTCTGAGCAGGCGGTTGAACGGAAGGTGTCCTACAAAAAAATCAATGGCGCGCCTCACGGCCTGATAGTGGCCCGTCATAGTAAGACGGCTCAGGTACCGTGAAAAAGTTCCGTCGTTCCTGTCTATGGACATCTGGTTGTCGTTCAGTATTATTATGAGGTTTTCTCCAATCTGACCCGCGTTGCACAGCCCCTCGAACGCCATTCCTCCGGTCAGCGCTCCGTCTCCTATCACCGCGATAACCTTTCCGTCAACGCCAAGAAGCCTCCGCGCGGCAAGAAGCCCAAGCGCCTGTGAGATTGAGGTGGAGGAATGTCCGTTGTCAAAAAAATCGTGGGGGCTTTCGTTCCCCTTTGTGAATCCTGAAAGCCCGCCTTTTTTTCTGAGGCTTGAGAATTCAGCGTATCTGCCTGTAAGAAGCTTGTGGGCGTAGCACTGGTGGCTCACGTCCCATACGATTGCGTCTTCCGGACTTTTAAAAACCCTGTGCAGCGCAACTGTAAGTTCCACCACGCCAAGATTGCTCGCCAGATGTCCTCCGTTTTTTCCAACGACATCGATGATGGTCCTTCGGATTTCATCGTGCAGTCGGGGAAGCTGTTTTCGAGAAAGTTTCTTCAAGTCTTCTGGCGATTTTATTGTAGAAAGCAACGTATAAACTCCAATCAAGTTGCACAAGGCAAAAACAGAACAGGACGGATTTTCAGAACGAATCAAAACCAGTCAGCCGTCCGCACATTATAACGCCTTATGGATTCATATAAAAGTCGTTGAGATGAAAAAAAGACCGCAAAGTAAAAACTTTTGCGGTCTTAAATCATGACTGTAAGACTTATTTAGCCTTATGTCTGTTTCTTCTAAGCATCTTTTTGCGCTTATGAGTTGCCATCTTCTGGCGTTTTCTTTTTTTTCCACAAGGCACAACGGCACCCCTCTACTAGTAAAGTGATGTACATTATCACCATTTTGACGTTTTAGGTCAATAGCCAATTCCATATTTTAAAAGAAAATCTGAAACAATACGTAAAACCTCAGCCTCTCCACCGGCCTCGTCGTCCATGTTCACCTTCACGGCGCCTGGAATGTCCTTCATGAACGTGTACTGCTTCTTCGCGTATTTTTTTGAGGACCTCTTTATCCGCGCCTTTATATCCTGCACGCCACATTCGCTTTTCATGTCGCCGGAAAACCACTCCCTGTAGCCTATCGCCTTCATTCCAGGCATATCCGCGCTAGCCCCCTCGCGCAAAAGGGAGGCGACCTCGTTTTCAAGCCCCTGCGAAAACATCAGGTCAACCCGATCCTCTATGCGCCTGTAAAGTTCATCGCGGCTTCTTTCAAGGATTATGGTGCAGAAATCGAACTTCTCCCTGAGAGACACGCCAAGAGAAAATGAACTTCTGGGTCTTCCCGAAAGGCGGAACACTTCTATCGCCCTCAATATCCTGTATTCGTCGTTAAAGTTTATCTTTGCGGCGCTTTCAGGGTCTATTCTTTTCAGTTCGGCGTAAAGGCTCTCCCTTCCCTCCGTCAAAAGCCTGCGCCTCAATTCATCCCTCAATGCAGAATCCGAGGGTGGCGTTTCTGGAAGCCCAAGCAGGAAATTCCTGATGTAAAATCCAGTTCCGCCCGCCACAAAAGGAATTTTTCCCCGGCTCCAGATGTCCTCGCACAGTCCGTCCGCCAGGCAAACGAAGTCGGAAACTGAAAACTGCCTGTCGTAGTCCATAATGTCAACAAGGTGATGTGGAAGAAGCCTTCGCTCTTCCGCGTCGGGCTTCGCGGTCCCTATGTCAAGTTTCCTGTACACCTGCATGGAATCCGCGCTGACAAGTTCCGCTCCGCCTTTAAAAAAAGAACGACCGCCCCCTCCGAAAAGTTTCAGAACAAGGGCAGTCTTTCCTGTCGCAGTGGGCGCGAAAACCGTAATGACGGGAACGCGCATTTATTTGTTGGAACTGTCTTCTATGCGGTAATTGACCTTTCCGTCGAACAGCTGCCTTGCCGCGACGGAAACGGCCTTTCCTGCGTTCCTGTCAATCTCGATGTCGCCAATCTTCGACATCTGGTATGCGCGGCGGCTTGCGGCGACCGTGATTTCATAAATATTGTCTTTAAAACTTGCAAGTTCCTTCAAAGGAAAAATAGTTTCCATAAATCCACCTCTATCATCAATTCCTATGATTATAATGGCTTTTCATGCACGTGTCAAAGCCCTGAAAAATCCTGGAAGCCCTGGAAAGTCATGTACAGGGCGCACAGCCGCCCGCAGGAAATTCACCAGAAAAAAATTCCGTTCAGTCAAACAAAAAACTGCATGAAAATCTTACATTTTTTTTTCCACTCCTCTCCTTATTTTGATGAAAAACCACTATAATGGGGCGATGCCAAAATCAATCACCACGCAGGCGACGGTAAT
>JBHAFG010000066.1:0-27573 GCA_041855945.1 Treponema sp.
CACCCTGCCACACCATCGCTATTACGGGAGCGGAAGTGATGAAATCTACAAGTTCACCAAAAAAAGATTTTTCTGAATGTTCAGCATAGTGTTCCTTGGCGAGGGCGTCGCCAATAACCATGAGCTTCATTCCAACAAGTTTCAGCCCTTTCTTCTCAAAGCGGCTGATGATTTCGCCAACGTAGCGTCTGTTGATAACGCCCGGCTTTAACATAGTAAAACATCGTGTCATAATTCGGGAATTATATATTATTGAGAAATCCTTTTCAATCTATCGAACACCTCCTGTATGTCCGAATCAGGGGTGGAAGCGCCTGCCGTAACGCCGACTTTTTTGAACGAAAAGAAAGTTTCAGGAATTTCGTCCGCCTTTTCAATGAGTATTGAATCCGGACGGTGCTGCCTGGCAGTTTCAAAAAGCCTTTTTGTGTTCGCGGAATTTTTTCCTCCCACCACGACCACCGCATCAACCCTGCCGCAAAGATCCAGAAGGGCGTCCTGCCTTACCTTTGTCGCGGGACATATCGTGTTCATCACCCTGACTTCGCAATATTTTTTTTCAAGCACGCGTGAGATTTTTAAAAATTCCGCAGGACTGAACGTGGTCTGGCTTAAAAAAACAGCCCTGCGTCCCTCCGGAGCCACTGGAAGTTTTTCAGCGTCAGACTCGCTTTCAACAAGAATGAACGGACCTTCCGAAAAACCCGCGATTCCAAGCACCTCGCCGTGGTTCCTGTCTCCTGCAAGAACCACATCGTAGCCCTGCGAGGAAAATTTCCCCACACTTTTCTGGCTCGCCCTTACACGCGGACAGGTGGCATCCACAATCGAGCAGCCGCGTTCTTCAAGACGGAGGTAAATATCCGGCGAAACTCCATGCGCCCGTATTATGACGGTTGAATTTTCAGGAACGCTCTCAATCTGGTCTTCATCCAGGATTTCAAGTCCCTTTTCAGAAAGAGAATCCAACACAGAACGGTTGTGTATGAGGGGGCCAAGGGAATACACCTTTCCAGAAAGGCTTTCCAGTGAGGATTTTTCCGCCGCCTCCACCGCCCTTCTGACTCCCATGCAATAGCCCAATACATCTGCAAGAACAACTTCCATGACGACAACTCTAGCACAAATAACGACTGTATGGAATAAAAAAAAGACCGCGGGAATCAAGCCTTGCGCAAAATTCCTCGCGGTCAAAAATGCTGAAAAAGTTTCCTAGACGTTCACTCCAGAATCCAGCTGAAGCTGACCTTTTTTCATGGCCTTTTCAGAATGATGGATTCCAAACTCAGGCTTCCAGTTTCTTCTGAAAAGCGAGATGAACGAACTTGAAATGAATATTGACGAGTAGCAGCCTGAAAGGAGACCCACAATCAATGCGAGGGCGAAATCCTTTATGCTTCCTGTCGTGAACATAAAAAGAGAAACAACCGCGAACAGCGTCGTAACCGTTGTTATTATGGAACGGCTCAACGTGTCCGAAAGCGCGGAATCAAGAAGTTCCGTAAATTTGGAAACCTTTACAGTCTGCAGGTTGTCTCGCACGCGGTCAAGAATTACAACAGTGGCGTTGATTGAATAACCGACGATTGTAAGAACCGACGCAAGAACCGTGGTGGTAAACTCCATCTGAGTCCACACGATGAATGTGAACATGATGAGGGTGTCGTGCAGGAGTGCGATTACAGAACCTAGCGCAAAATCCCAGTGAAACCTTATCGCGGCGTAAATCCAGATAAGCACAATCGTAAAGAACATCAAAACCGCAGACTTTGTTGCAAGCGATTTTGAAAAACTTGAACCGATGAAGTCTGTCTTTATGACCGCGATTTTTTCAGGACCGAATTTTTCGCCAAGTTCAGACACAATCGTCTTCTGCAGAGCGTCGCTTGAATCGGATTCAGAAGCCGCCATGCGAATCTGAATGCTTTTTGCCTCGCCTGAACCAAGAGCCTTCACGGAAACACCCTGCACACCGGCGAGGGCATCCCGCACCTCATCAACAGAAACGTCCATGTTCTTCGCATAAAGCCTGAACGGTTCCTTTGAAAGCTGCGTCGTAACGGCGGAGTTCACAAAGATGCTGTATGAAGACTCATCTGAACCAGAAAGAACCTTTGCCCTGACTCCAGAAACAGTGTTCAATGCTTCGGCAAGTTTTCCTACAGTGGCATAACTTGAGTAGACGAACGTTGCCGTCTGGTTTTCAGAGCCGGTCCCACTCACTACAAGATCCGCCCTGTCGCGTTCAAGGTCGATTGTAATCTTTGCGTTTCCTTCGTATGTAACTTCCACCGCCACAGGAGCGATTCTAAGTTCTTCTACAAGACCGGGCTTGAAGTCGATTCCAAGGTTTATTCCCTTTGTAAAAAATCCGACAAGTCCAAAAACCACAAGGGCCAAACTTACCAAAGCGCACGGGAGAAACGCCCTGCTAAAGTGTATTGTTTTTTTCATCATCTTGCCCTCCAGCCAATGCTAAGCCTTGCCCGTTTCAGAACGTCCGTGTTGAAGTCAAATATAAGGCGTGAAACGAACAGCGCGGTGAATACAGATGAAATTACACCGATTGCAAGAGAAACCGCAAATCCCTGTATGGAACCTGTTCCCAACTGGGAAAGGAAAATCGCCGCGATGAACGTAGTGATGTTCGAGTCCATGATCGTCCAGAAAGCGTTGTCAAATCCCGCGACGAGCGCCGCCTGACGGCTCTTTCCAAGCGCCAATTCTTCCTTGATTCGTTCAAATATGATTACGTTCGCGTCAACAGCCATGCCGATTGTAAGAATCATACCGGCGATGCTTGGAAGCGAGAGCGTAAGGTTGAACGCTGAAAGAACCGAGAACATTATGTAGATGTTCAAAACCTGCGCCACAACAGCGTTCACGCCGGCTCCCTTGTAATAGAGGAGCATGAAAATCATTATAGCCACAAGACCTACAATAATCGCCTTTACGCCCTGGTTTATCGCCTGTTCTCCAAGAGAAGCGCCGATCACCTGCTGTGATTCAACTGAAAGAGGAACGTTCAGCCATGCCGTCTGCAAAACCTTCTGCAGGTTCTGAGCCTCTTCAAGACCGAATCCTGTTATTGCAACGCGTCCGCCGGTGATTGCGTCGTTTATGCGCGCGTAAGACTTAACCTTGTTGTCGCTCACAATTGCAAGGAATTTTCCAACGTTTGCACCAGTGAAGTCTCCGAATACAACCGCTCCGTCAGTGTCGAGAACGAAATTTACTTCAGGACGGTTTGTAAGGCCGTCCGAACCCACTTCAGCGGACTTTATGTGCTGTCCGTCAAGCGCGATGTCCTTCTTTACGACAAGATAGCCAATCCTTTCGTCAAGTCCGTAATCGTCCTTTGTATAATGCCCCATCACCTCGCAGTCTTCCGGTATTATCGAAGGATCGATGAGTTCTCCAAGCGCGTTGAACGTGCTGGCCGCGTGCTGCATATAGTACTGGTTGAACGCCGCGGTGACATCGTCGTCAACAAGGCGGAAATTCAGTATTCCCTTTCCCATTATGATTGTGTTGATTGCGTCCGCTTCCGCCGCTCCCGGCATCTCTATGTATATCCTGTCTTCGCCCTGCTGTCGAATCACAGGTTCTGTAAGTCCGAATTTGTCTATGCGACCCGTCAGGGTTTCTATGGCCTGCTCCATCGCGTCCTTCTTGAACTGCTCCACGTTCAACGCCTCGGAAGAATCCTTCTGGGAAGCGAGGGCAGCCTCAAGGTCGGCCTTTACGATGATGTTCATTCCGCCCGAAAGGTCAAGTCCGAGTTTTACAGAATTCTGATAGCGTTTCTTTGCCTTGAGGGTCTGATCCCTGTACCTGCCTGAAAACACGTTCATGAATTCCTGTTCGTTTGAATAGGCGTTAAGAATGTCGCCAACCGTCATGGGAGAAGGAACTTTTACGCCCATCTTCCTGTATTTTTTTGCGGCGTCCTTTTCAACCCAAGAAAATTTAGGGTCGATCTTCGCCTTCCTGTCAGCCTTGGCGGCTTCCTTGACTTCCAGTACATCGCTTGATGCCTGGACAGTCGCATAGTCCTTTATGTTTTCCAGTGAACCGAGGGCTAGAGCCTGCACTTCCTTTGGAGTTCCCCAATACCAACTGATTGAAGGCCAAAGAAATGCAAAACACACCGCCAGAACCACCAGAAGAACAAGTAAACGGCTTCGTTTGTTCATCTTGATTTCTCCATTTGATTAGACGTTTTTTAATTTATTTTGACTCTGATTCTTTTTCAGAACCGTCCTTTGATTTTTCCGCTGAATCCTCGCCCTTCTTTGACTTGAAGAAGCCCTTCCTTTCAGACTTGACTTCCGCGACAGGCTTGTCGGATTCCACGGAAGCGATTGCAGAACGTGAAAATTCAATCTTCGTGTTGTCGTCAACCTTGACGATTACAGTCTTGTCCTTTGTCGATGAAATAACGCCATGTATTCCTCCGATTGTGACAACCTTGTCGCCCTTCTGGAGAGCGTCAATCATTTTCTGAGTTTCCTTCTGCTTCTTGTTCTGAGGCCTGATGAGGAAAAAATAGAAAATTACAATGATCAGGGCAAATGGTACAATAGTTGTTATGAAACTTTGCGTTGAAGAGGCGCTGGCCGCTCCACCTGCCGCCTGTAAAAAAGAAAAAAATGACATCTGTAGATCCTTTTTTTTGAAAAATTAACTGAGAAAATCAGTTCAAACAGAATAACACAGGGGTAGCGGTGTCGTCAAGATTAAGTTTTTTCTGTATTGCCTTCTGTATTGGCAACAGGAGATACGGAAAAGGAGGCTATCCTTGACCGTCAGTCTACCTTGCGGAATCCATAAGCCTTAGGCTAAGTTCGTCGTTCAGGGCGCGCATTTCAGAATCTTCGGGATTCAGTGCCACAACCTGCTTCAGGTAATACTGCGCCTTCCTGTAGTCCTTTTTTTTGTAGTAGATTTCATACAGCCTGAAAAGGGCGTCGCTGTTCCTTGGGTTTGCAATCAGGCTCGACCTGAGGTCGGAAAGAACCTCCTCCTCGCGGGTTTTCATGAGGCTCCGCCTGTAATACAGAAAACTCTTCATCCTTGAAGACGATTCCGGGATCAGGCTGTTTATGAGGTTTGACGCCTGGGCGTTCATTCCCCTGGCCTGCATGACCGTTATGTACGCCTGAACCACATTTTCGTCCGCGCCGTCCGTCCTGTACATTTGAGAAACAAGGTTCCACGCCTCCTCGTTCCGTCCGACAGCAAGACATATCTTTATGTGCAGGAAAATCCATTCCCTGTCGGCGGATGGATTTGCGGCGAGTATGGAACTCTGCTCGTACGCCTTCTTCCATTCACCCTTCTGCACAAGTCCTTCGACCGCGTACTGTATCGCCCCCTCGTTCATCGGATCCCTTGCAAGAACAGAAGCCGCCATGTCCTCCGAGGTCTTTCCAGAAACCTTCGTCCTTGAAGCGGCCGCGAGCCTTGCCGCAAAAAGTTGAATTTCCATGTCGTCGGGATACAGTGAAAGTGCGTTTTCTATTGTAGAAATCGCAGCGGAAGCGTTCTTGCTCCAGTCGTACTGCACCCTCGCCCTGAGCAGAAGATAGTCGCGGGAAACACTGTCCTGCCTTGAATAAACGTCCAGAAGCGAGGCGGCGTGTATGTAGTCTTTTTTTTCAACAAGTATTGAAATCCTGAAAAGAAGCGATTCAAGGTCGTTTGGAGTCTGCTGCAGTATTCTCACCACGCACTCCTCGGCTACGGCGTAATTCTTGAGGTCGAACGCGTTCCTTGCGTTAAGATTCAGGACCCGCACGTCCCTTGGAAATTTTTCAAGAAGGGAACTGCTTTCGGAAAAAGATTCCTTCGTCTTTCCAAGAAGCCTTAAAACCTCCGCGTGCTCAAAACCGCACTGAAACGTGGAGGGAGAATCCTTGAACGCCCTTGAAAGATAGTTCCTGGCCTTTGAATGGTCGCCCGACTTCTTGTACAGAAGTCCAAGCAGATAGTTCAGAAGCACGGACTCCTTCCTTGACTGCAAGCACAGAAGAAGATCCTCCTCCGCCTGGGCGAAAAAAGGCGAAACGTCGGAAACCTTCGCAACCACAAGGGACGGAAGCATGGTCGCAAGATAGTCAACCTTTCCGGTGCTAGTGTCGTAGATGCCGTATTTTACAGAACTTATCGCGCCGGCGTATGGAGTTTCGCTTCCAACCATCGGAACATCCCAGTCAATCTTCTCGCCCGTCCATACCTGCTCCATTATGCTGGACGCTATGTATAAGAGAACCTTCTCGTTTTCCCTGTATTCCGATTCAGGCTTCCTTAGCGCGGCGGCGGCCCTCCTGAGGCTCTGTACGGAACCTTCCTCGACGTCGGAAAGAACCGCCTCGTCAATTCCTATGAAGTAGTTTCTTGTCCGGACGCCCGAAACTGGAATGGAAATGATTTTTTCCTGCGCTGAATTCTTTGCCTTCTTGCCCTCGAACGTTTCAGACGGCGGAAGACTCCTGCACGAAAAAAACAGAGCCGCGGCAAGAAGCGTAAAGGTGAGGAAAATATGTTTTTTTGCACTTTCCGGACTACTCGTCAAAAATCTTCGCCGCCTTCTTCCTCATAGATTTCTTCCTCGAATTTTGAATAAATCTCAGGCGGTATCATCTTTAAAAGCGCCTTCCTGTGAAGGAAAAGGAGTATTAAGAAAACTCCTGCAAAAATGAAAAGCATCGGAAGAAGATACACCATCACCTGGCTGAAAGTGTGCTTTATGATTCCAAGGGAAAACAGAAGGAAAAAAATCCCTATTGCAAAAAGAAAAACCGCGGTGTAGTCGTACGCAAAGTTGAACCTGTTCCTGCGCGTCCTGCTAGCCGCAAAAAGGGCCGCGGAAACTATGAGAATCATAACAGGCCAGAGTTTTTCAAAGCCAAGCGGAAAAATGCGCCTTACATTCGCAAGAAGAAACATTCCGTTCGCAGAAAGCATAGTTCCCATGAAGAGTTTGAACGAAGTCCTTGAAAACGCTACGTATATATAGATGAATACAAGACCCGAAAGGGAAACAGCCACTGAAAGCAGGTTCCACAAAAGTCCTTCCGTCTTTCCAAAAAATCCAATCAGGACAAGAATTCCTGCAAAAAGAAAAAGCATTCCCGCCGCGAGAATTGCATTCAGATATTTTGTGTCATGTCGTTTCATTTTGCGCTCCTAAAACGTTAAAGGCGGAAGTCAAACACGCCGCCATTTCTTTCAAAAAAAACAACCGCGTCCTAAAAATCCGCAGAATCCACGGACACGAACGAACGTCGCTCCAATAACGTAGAATACACCATTATACCTTGTCTTGCCAATAAGTATCGTCCGTGTTAAATTGAAGCCATGCGCAAAGACTTTTTGAAGACAGTGATTTTTTCCGCCCTGCTTGCGGCCGCCCTGCTCTCCTCCTGCGGGCTTTCAGAATCAGAAGCAAAAATACAGACCATAAAGACGAACCAGGATTCGCTTGCGGAACTTTTGAACAAAAAAGACATCGACCCTGTAAGCAGGTACGCCATAATAAACCAGATGGCGCAGAACCTCATCGCATTGGACGACACGCACTCGCTGATCCTTTTTCTTACAGGCTGGGTTGAAGAAAATCCGGACGACCTTTACAACGCGTACTGGCTTCTCATGACGGCGTACGCGTACATGTCGCAGAAAGCCGAACCAATCGCCGAATATTACTTCGACAGAATCCTGCAGGACTACCCGGACCTCATAACAAACGGAAATTCAATACACTTCGTCTGCCTTCAGAACCTCATACAGATAAGCAAGACTCCCCGTAACAGAATCAAGTACTTCAACGAACTCATAAACAGGTTTCCCGCGAACGTGAGCATAACGGAACTTTACCTTAGGCTTGCTCTTGAATACGAAAAGGAAAGCGAATGGAACGAAGCGCTCAAATCCTATTCAATTTTTCTTGCGCAGCCAGACGCGTCAACAATCCAGATTTCAGGAGAACCGAACGCGTACAAGAAGGCAAGGCAGTTCGTTGGATTCAGCAGTTCCCCAAAGGACTGGACCTTTGAAAGCCTTGACAGTCTTGAAAAGGCGGTAAAAACCGCCATAACGAACTACGACTGGAGAAGCCTCGACAGATACAAGGCGAAGGTGAATTTCTTTTCGATGTCGTGGAAGCAGGACGAAATGGATCCGAACGCGCAGGAAGAATTTTCAATGAAAAACTTCATGCACGGACAGAGGGTAAGGTTCAACAAGGAACTCGACTCCGCCTCAAACTCCAACGAAGCGTATCTTAGGACATGGGGATGGAGCCGGTACGTTCCAGTCTGGTATTTTTATTTCAGAAAGGTTAATTTTCCGCTTGACCCGGACATAAACGGAAACTGGGAATGGGCGGGAATCTACATGGGCGAAAAACTCTAGGTCGATGCGTATAAAACCAAGGCGAACAATTTTTGCGGCGGCGGCAATGCTGTTTTTACAGAACGCCTTCACGTCAACTTCCGGCGGAAAGGCGCCATACACCAACCTCGGATACAGCGGAATCAACAGCGAATCCGTAAACACTCTGAGGAACAAATACCTTACAAGCCACAGGGAATGGCTTTACAGGGTGCTTGACGATGCCGAACCGTACAGAATATACGTCAGGAACAAAATCGAGGAACGCAGCATGCCAAAAATCCTTGAATACCTTCCCGTCGTCGAGTCGAACTACAGTCCCACGGCGGTATCAAGGTCAGGCGCGACAGGAATGTGGCAGTTCATGCTGAACAGCATACATCCGTTCCTTGTATGCACGGACTACATAGACGAAAGGCTCGATCCGTGGAAGTCAACGGAGGCGGCCCTTGCAAAACTTTCCGACAACCACAAAATGTTCGGAGACTGGCTTCTTGCCATAACCGCGTACAACTGCGGCGCGGGCGCGCTGAAAAAGGCGATAAAAAAGGCAGGCTCAAGCGACTTCTGGTATCTAAAGGAAAACGGATTTTTAAGCGAACAGGCATCACAGTACGTGCCAAAACTTCTTGCGATAGCCGACGCCGTGGAAAACGCCCCTTACTACGGCGTGAAGATGCCTACGGCGCGCGACAAAAACGGACGCACGATAGAAATGCGGGCGGGAATGTTCGACTACGTGAGCGTAAAAAGGCAGGTTTCTCTTGTTGAACTTGCACGAGAACTCAGAATGGATGAAGACGACCTCATACTCTTGAACCTAAGCCTTAAAAAAGGTGTTACACCTCCAAAAACAGAATTCAAGATAAGGCTCCCTGAGGGAATGGCGCCTTCCGCCCTTTACGCCCTTGAAGACCTGTAAAACCTTCAAAGACCCGCGCCGGTTAAAGACGAAACACAATGCGCGCCCAAAATGAAACACATTCCAAGCGGAACAACACATTCTCCTCACGGAACAAAAACGCCATGCCGCACAAAAAAAAATCAGTTCCAGTCGCGCTGTATGTAGGTCGCCCTTGGACGCGCCGTTATGTCAACACGTCTGTTCTGCGCGCGTCCATCTTCCGTGTCGTTTGGTGCGACAGGACGGGTCGCGCCGTAGCCCTTGTACGTGAAAAGACTTTCCGGAACGCCCTCCGAAACAAGAGACTTCATCACAGTGCGCGTCCTTTCAATCGAAAGGTTCATCTGTCCTACAGGCTTTCCAAGGTCGGCCGTATGTCCTTCAACCAGAATCGTAAAGGAATTGTCTGAAATTATCTCCTTCAGCATCTCCGCGATTTTTCTTATGCGCGGAAGTTCCTCTGGAAGAAGTTCAGGCGAATCGGGAACGAATTTCAGGTCAACGGAAAAAAGAATTCCTGCAAGGGAATCCCGCACAGTGATTTCCGGCACCCTGTTCTCATAAAGATAGCGTTTGACCGTCCTGTACGACGCGTAATACGAATCGTCCTTTACGGGAACGGACACGTCGTACACAAGATTCTTCCTGTCAAGAAGAAGAACAACACGTCCCTCACGCATAAGATTCCTGTTTTCCTCAAGAGCGGTGATTTTCCATGCGTCTCCCGTACGTATTACAGGATCGCACCTGTTCCTTCCATACACGCGGGAAGCCTTTATGTAAAGCGGATCAAAGCCCACCTTCGACTCAAGTTTTGAAAAATCATCCGTGCTCTCATAATGAACCACGCCCACACCGGCCGCCACGCCAGGCTCAACCATGTTCTTTTCAAACACAAGGTTCATCTCCTCGTCCCACACCTTTGGAAAAAAACATGGATACGCCTCGCTGGTTGTATACTCGCCGTGAACTGGAAGCCTTCCGCGGCAGTCGATTATGATTCCTGAATAGGAACGCGTTGAAACAGTTTCAATCGGAGGCTCCACGGAATACGGAAACCTGTGCCTTACAAGTTTTTCAGAAATTGAACCAAGCCTTACAGTGTTGGTGGTGTTCAGGCTCCTTCCGTCGCGCGAAAAAAGGTCCGGAGTACGGCTTCCTCCGTCGATGATTCTTGAAATCTCCTCAAGCGACACAACGTCCGCCTCCACGATGTCGCCAAGATACTCGGAAGAATCCACATACAGCGAAAGAATAGGATCTTTCAGAAGCGACGGAGTCTTGAGTCGGATCATTCCAGTTGCGGCGGCCTTTCCCGAAGGCATATTTACACCCGCGGCGGCAAGGTCAAGGCTCAAGTCCGACTTGAAATTCCTTGCAATCCAGTCAACACGGCTGGAAGAAGTTACAGCCCCTTGGGAAAACGCGGAACAAAGAATCAAAAACAAAAACAAAGCAACAGTATTTTTTTTCATAGACATACGCTCCCTTCTTTCTCGGACGATTTTTACGCCAAGTTGATTTCTTTTTACATTCAGCACAGTGTTTTACAGAAAATCCCACATGAAAAATTCTGTAAAACCATTTTCCAAAGATGTTTTAAAACATAAAAAAACGCGTCCTTCAAAAAAAAGAACGCGTTTAAAAAAAAATCAGATGTGTTTTTTCGTCCGCAAAGAACGAAAGAATTCATATTGCACGTGTCAGCGACCGTATGTGCTTATGAACACGCCCGCCGCGATTGCGGTTCCTATTACGCCCGCAACGTTTGGCCCCATCGCGTGCATCAGAAGGAAGTTTGAAGGATCTGCCTCCTGTCCGACCTTGTTTGAAACACGCGCCGCCATTGGAACCGCGGAAACACCCGCAGAACCAATCAGAGGATTTATCTTCTCCTTCAAGAAAAGATTCATCACCTTAGCCATAAGGATTCCGCCGAAAGTCGCTACGACAAACGCCACAAGACCAAGGACGATTATTCCAAAGGAATTCGCGTTTACAATCTTCTCCGGCGTCATCTGGCTTCCAACTCCAAGCGAAAGGAGAATCGAAACAATGTTCATAAGTTCATTCTGGACTGTCTTTGAAAGACGCTCCACTATTCCGATTTCCTTTACAAAGTTTCCGAACGCCAACATTCCAATAAGAGGCGCGGCGGGAGGAAGAAGAAGCGCTGTAACAGCAAGAAGAACCATGGGGAAAAGAATTTTCTCAACCCTGCTCACCTCTCGAAGCTGGCTCATCTTTATCATGCGCTCCTTCTTTGTTGTAAGAAGTTTCATAACAGGCGGCTGAATCATAGGAACAAGCGCCATATAGGAATACGCCGCAACCGCGATTACAGCCATCATCTCTGGAGCAAGTTTTGCAGACAGATAGATTGACGTAGGACCGTCCGCACCGCCGATGATTGCTATGGCCGCCGCCTGAAGCATATTGTAGTCAACGCCTGGAATCAGGTTCATAAGGGCGACTCCAAAAAGAGTTGCAAAAACGCCAAGTTGGGCCGCGCCTCCAAGAAGCGCAGTCTTTGGATTTGCGATAAGCGGTCCAAAATCCGTCATCGCTCCTATTCCCATAAAAATCAGCATCGGGAAAAATTCATTTCCAATTCCAGCAGAATATATTATATGGAGCATTCCGTCAGGGGCGTTTCCCATTCCCGCTCCTGGAATGTTTACAAGAATAGTTCCAAATCCGATTGGAATCAAAAGCAGGGGTTCGAATCCCTTTGCCGCTCCAAGATACACTATTACAAATCCTATGAAGAGCATCAGAAGTTTCTGCCAGCCAGGAACGATTCTTCCTGCGAACGGATCGACTTCCCTCGCCTGTTCAACAGCCTCTTCGGCCGCTTCCGCCATGGCGATTTCTTCAGGTGTTTCAGTGTGGATAATCTTGTACAGCCCGGTGTTTTTTCCTACATTCCTGAAGAAATTTCCCACGGAAATGGACGGAACGTCCTCGCTTCCCTGCACAATCGCCGTCTTCATGTTCCTGAACGAAGCGACGTTTCCGCCAGCATCGGCAAAAACAGAATTTCCGAATGAAAGCACAAGCGCAAGGGAAAGCATGGCAGCCGTTACAAGAAATATCCTCTTTATATTTCGTCTTTTATCAAACATTTCCATAAAAATCCCCTCAAGGCTAGTTAAGTTCAGCGACGACCTGCCCGCTTGAAATCTGGGAACCGGCCACAACAAGGAAATGAACCTTTCCAGAAGCGCCGGCCTTTATCTCAAGTTCCATTTTCATCGACTCGATTACAAGAACCGTGTCATCCGCGGAAACAGAATCGCCCTCGTTCACAGCGTAGCGGAGCGTTACGCCTGCGACAGGAGCCTTTACAGGAGTTCCGCCGCTTGAAGAAAGATTCTGCGCGGGAGCGGCAGGGGCGACGGTCTGAACTGGAGCCGCCTCCTTCTTTGGTTCTGTCTTTACAGGTGATGCAGGCTTTAAAACCACGCCAGAACCCACGACCGCAAGTTTCTGTCCGTTTGCAACCTGTATTCCAGCCTGCGCGATGAACGTTATCTTTCCGTCGGCAGGAGATTTTACCTCAAGTTCCATTTTCATGGATTCAAGAACAACAACGGTCTGTCCCTTCTTTACTTCCTCGCCGTCCTTGACCTCAAACCTTAGGACAGTTCCAGCGACGGGGGCGGAAACCGCCTCTCCTGCAGACTGGGGCTGAACAGGAGCCGGTTTTGAAACAGGAGTCTTCACCACTGCAGGGGCTGCCCCCGGAGCGGAGAAGCTTACGCTGTATGAAGTTCCGTTAACATTGACGTCCATGCTGTCGCCGGCAGGGCCTGTGGTAACATTGTAAGACGAGCCGTTTACACTCACAGTGTATGAGCCGCCCTTGTTTTCTTTTGGAGAAGCAGGAGTTTCAGGCTTCTTTCCGAACGCCTTTTCCGCGTCAACAGGACCTTTCGAGCGTTCTGCAAAGAATTTTGGAGCGACATTTGGGAACATCGCGTATGTGAGTGCGTCCTCGTCAGAGCCGTCGCCGCCGTTCTTCTTTGACTCTTCTACCATCTTGTTCCATTCAGGCTCGATGAGATCCGCCGGACGGCAGGTTACAACCTCCTCCATCTTGTTCTGGGCCAGGGCCTTCTTTACAAGATCCGCGTCCGCTTCCGCAGGAAGTTTTCCAAAACGTCCAGTTACAAGATTTCTGAAATCCTGGGTCATCGCCGTGTATCGGCCCATGAGGACGTTCATGACCGCCTGTGTTCCAACAATCTGCGACGTAGGGGTTACAAGCGGAACATAGCCCGCATCCTTGTGCACCCTAGGAAGTTCCGCGAGAACCTCGTCCATCTTGTTTCCGGCTCCCTGCTGCTTGAGCTGGGATTCAAGGTTTGAAAGCATTCCACCTGGCACCTGCGAGGCAAGTATTCGTGTGTCCGCGCCCAAAAAAGAAGATTCAAGCGATGAATAATGCTCCCGCACTTCCCTGAAGTATGCGGCAAGTTCAAGAAGAGCGTTTATGTCAAGTCCGGTGTCAAGATCAGTGTCCTTGAACATTTCCACGATTGTTTCAGTAGGAGAATGGGAAGTTCCCATCGACATTGAAGATATGGCGGTGTCAAGAATGTCCGCGCCAGCCTCCGCGCCCTTCATGAGGGTCGCAACGGAAAGACCAGTCGTAGAGTGCGAGTGTATTTCAACAGGAAGGTCAACCTTGGACTTTATGGCCTTTACAAGGTCGTAGGCAACGTAAGGCTTCAGAAGTCCGGACATATCCTTTATACAGATTGAGTCCGCTCCAAAATCAGCGTACGTCTTTGCAAGTTCAGCGTATTTTTCAATCGTGTGGTATGGAGTTACGGCGTAGGAAATCGCCATCTGCACGTGCTTTCCCGTCTTTTTTGCGGCCTTTGTGGCACATTCCATATTCCTTGGATCGTTGCACGCGTCAAAAATTCTGAACACGTCGATTCCGTTCTTTGCTGCGGTCTCGACGAACTTCTGAACCACATCGTCGGCGTAGTGCCTGTATCCAAGAAGATTCTGGGCGCGAAGAAGCATCATGATCTTGCTGTTTGGAAGCGCGGCGTGGAGTTTTTTAAGACGGTCCCACGGATCTTCGTTCAAAAAGCGTATGCAGGAGTCGTATGTCGCCCCACCCCAGCCTTCGATGAATTTATAGCCGATTTTATCGAGCATTGGACAGGCGGGAAGCATGTCCGCCGTAGTCATTCGTGTTGCGTGAAGGCTCTGGTGAGCGTCACGGATTGCAAGTTCTGTAATTCCAACTTTAGCCATCTTTATATTACTCCTATAGTTTCAACTGTTTGTCGTGAACCGCCGCTGCTATCGCGGCGACAAGCCCTTCCTCGTCCGTGGAAAAAGACTGAACCGTCTGCACGGACACACCGCGCCCCACTTCTGGAGAAGCCTCTTTCTTACCTGATGAGTTTTCCCTATCAAGTTTGAATGCATGAACAACAACCCTCAGAAGTTTCATACAGAAAATCAAAATGATGATGAAGGAAAAAACAACAACCATACCCAGCAAAGTCAAAAGTCCGCTTTGCGAAAGCATTTCCGAAATTGTCATACGACCCCCGTTTATACGTGACCAAAATTACATTTTTCAAAATTTTGTCATCTATGGATTATATGAAATACATACAATATTTTCAATAGAACATATTTTTGTTATACTTTTTTTATGGTCGATATTTTTATAATTCTTGCGGCGGCGGTTTTTACGGCTGCGTTCACGCTCCAGTCGGTCGGAACAATCAAGGAAAATTCCGCTATGAAAAAAACAACGCGCCCGTTCCTGTTCATTGGACTTGCGCTGTTCTACGTGCTTTCAATCGCACAATACATTCCAGACTCAATCAGGCTCCTCATAAACGGAAGCGCCGCCATACTGTACGCATTTGCAGGAACAATGCTCTTCACATTTAAGGGCCGCCGTCCGTTTTTTTACGGAAGTCTGGCCGCCTTCTTCCTGAGCCTCGCTTCCCAGATTTCCGTAACGTGGGCGTCCTTCAAACTTTACGCTTTTCCGATATGGATTTCCGTATTGGTATGCCTGATCCTTGTATTTTCCGCGGCGGCGGTCTTCATGATTTTCATAAAAAGCGCAAAGACTTCGATAATCTTTGCGTACGTCGTATCTGTCCTCCTCCTTTCCGTGTACATATACACAAGCCTACTGACCCTCGCAGGAGAACCCGGACTTTATTCCGTACTGATGTTTTCAGGCTCGCTCCTGGCGGCTGCCACTGTCGTCATGCAGATAAAAAAAGAGGTGGAAGAAACCTCCAGCCTCTTTAAATTCGCATCCCTTGCGACAGGTACATCCGCCCTTACAGCGTTCGCTCTGGGCTGCGTTTTCATGCAGGCCCTGTGATTACACCTAGAAAATGTCCTCCATTCCGTAAAGGGCGCCGCTTTTTACAGTTCCGTCCTTGAGTCCGTTAAAAAGTTTTTCAAGGGCGTGTATCGCTCCGATTGCAAAGCCCTCGCGGTTTCTCGCCCTGTGCGTGATCTCTATGGTGTCGGCAGGTCCGTCAAAAAACACAGTGTGTGTGCCGGGAACAGAACCGCACCTGGTGGACGACACGTGCAGCTGATGTTCCCTTGGCATTTCGTGGAACGCGTCCGTAACAATCTCGGTCTTCTTCTTTGTATTTGAAAGAATCGTATTTGCAATGCTCAAGGCGGTTCCAGAAGGACTGTCAACCTTCTGGTTGTGGTGAGCCTCCCATGTCGCGATGTCGTACTCGCTCCAAGGCTCCATAATCTTCACCGCCTCAGCTACGATTTTGTAAAGCATATTTACGCCAATCGAAAAATTAGAGGAAGTCATAACAGTTCCTCCACATTCCGCGGCGAATTTCCCGACAGACTCAAAACAGTCGCTCCAGCCTGTAGTTCCAACAACAACAGGAAGTCCAAGCGGAAGAAGCGCGTAAACGTTCTGCACAACGGCGGAAGGATGGCTGAATTCAATGACCCCATCCGCTCCGCTTGATTTTACCGCACGTGAAACCGAAAACGCATCCCCTACAGGAACCCTCACGCTTGCGTCCTCTGAAAAAGTGTCTATCGTGGCGACCACTTCATGACCCATTTTTTTTGCACAGGATTCTATCATGTGCCCCATTTTTCCATATCCTACAAGAGCGATTTTCATTTTTACACCTCCAAAGAATCAGCCGAAATAGGCGTTGTGAAGCACCCTTACAGTCTTGTCGGCCTCGTCGTCGTCAACAATCACGCTTATGTTCACCTTGCTCGCACCCTGACTTATCATCTGCACGTTCACGCCCTCGTCCGCAAGGGCGTCAAAACCGCTTGCAAGAATCGCGGAAGAATGCGCCGCGTCGCATATTATCGTTACAATCGCCTTTCCAGTCCTCAGACTCACGTCGGCGACGCGCTTCAAGTCCTCGACAAGTCCGCCCATGTCGTTCTTTGAATTTACAGTACAACTCACAGAAACCTCGGAAGTTGCTATCACGTCTATGCTGACGTTCCATTTTAGAAACTGGTTGAATATATGGGCAAGAAATCCCGCGGCCCCAAGCATCCGTGTGGAAACGACGTCAAAAATCGTAACGTGCTTTACAGATGTTATGGCGCAGACGGGAGGAACTTTTCCAGAATGTCGGGCGACGATTATGGAACCTGGACTTTCGATATTGTATGAATTTTTAACCCTTACAGGAGTTCCCGTCTTCATTACAGGAATCATCGACCTTGGATGAAGAACCTGCGCGCCGAACACGGCAAGTTCCTGAGCCTCCTCGTATGTAACTTCAGGAACCATCTTCGCTTCCTTTACGACGCGCGGATCTGTGGTCATTATGCCGTCGACATCCTTCCACGTCTGGACCTCCTCCGCCTGCATCGCGGCTCCAATCATGGTCGCCGTCAGGTCAGAACCGCCGCGTCCAAGGGTGGTTATGTTTCCCTTTTCGTCCTTGGCGATGAATCCGGTCACTATTGGAATCGCGGAATCCACTCCGTTCTTGTATCCGTTCAGATGCTCGGGAATTTTATCCCATACGGACTCAAGGAGTTCCGCCGACATGAAATTCGAATCGCTTTCAAAGCCAATGTCCCAGGCGTCAAAAAAATCAGCGTCAACGCCTTCTTTTTCAAGGTACGCCGCCATCATCCTGACGGACATACGCTCGCCAAAAGAAACAAGATAGTCCCTTGACCTCTTGCTTATCTCCTTGAGCATTGAGATTCCCGTCAAAAGTTGCTTGAGTTCGTCAAGGAGCGCCCTGATCGTTTCTATATTGACGCCAAGGGCGAGCGCGGTTTCCTCGTGAAGGCGGGCAACCCCCTTTACCTCGACCACTCCAGAAACCGCCATATCCGCCGCCTCAAGAAGATGGTCGGTGGTGTCGCCCATGGCACTTAAAACAACTACAGGCCTTTTTTCCCTGTACGCCTTGATTATTGAAGCAACATGCTTGATTCTTTCCGCATTGGCAACGCTTGAGCCGCCGAATTTCATTACTATCATATCATGGAAATATATCCACTTTCGACTTTTTGTTCAACGAACAGGAAATTCCCTTACGGCAAGGGCGAAACATTCCGTCGAAGTCTGCTTGTTTCCCGCCGCAAAACGACCTTCCTTGAAGTTGAACTTGTACACCTTTCCCGGAACCTCGCTCTGCGAGGAAGTGTAGTAATACGCGGAAGACCTTGCCGCAATCGGAGTGCCGCCGCACGCTGAAAGCGCGTTTTCAACCGCGGAAAACTTTTCGTATATCATGTAGATTTCCCATGCGCTTGGAGCATACCAGCCGTCCTTCACACAAGTTTTTTCGCCATAGGAAAGCGCGTAATTGAACACAGGATATTTTTCTGCGATTTCAGATTCAGAAGTTCCTAAAAAATCAAGTTCCCTTACAAAATCAAGCGAATTCCTTCCCGAAAGCCTTCCTTCAAACGAGCCTGGTTCTGCAAGGCTTTCAGGAATACATAGAAGATTCTCAAATTTTGTTTCAGTTCCAAAGGATTCAGGCGCGGACCAGCACACCCTTCCGTTCCTTGAGCCAAGCGAATGCGAATTGTAAAGCCCAAGTCCGAGCGGAACACCTGTTTCTCCAAAGCCAATGCAAACCGCCACGGAAAAATCCTTCAGTGAGTCCAAAATGCTTTCTGGAGCGACGCAGGAAATTTTTCCATCTTCATCCAAGACCATAACATTTCCCGGAACAAAATCCGAATAATCTCGGACGGAAAGTCTTCCTTCAAGAATAACGCCTCCATAGTTCACGCGGACGGTGTAATCTCCCTCGCAAGACGGAACTTCAAGAGGAATCTCAAGCACGGAATTTGAAGCGACTTCAACCAAACCCGCGGACAAAACAGAATCACATTCAACCTGAAAAGAAGAAGGGTCAAATCCCGCTCCGCAGAAATTATTTCCAAGAACCATAGCCCTGACCCTGCGCCCGGAAGCGGAAAGTCCGCAGCCAGGAATTTCAAGCGAATGTATGGCCGCGTTTCCGCGGACTGAAAACCTTGCGGAAGCCTTCTCGATTCCGTCAACATAGGACTTCAAAAGATATGAGCCCTGCTCCTTTGGAATTTCCATCTGAATTTCAAAAAAACTTCTTCCCTCTGAAAAAAACTCTGCAAAAATCCCTGACGGAAGGACTGCAAGTTCCTCCCCAAAAAAAGAGCCGTCTCCACTCACAAACCTAAACGAAACGGACTTAGCAAGGTCAAGGTTCGCGGCCGAAACTCCAACCGAAACGAAATCCTTTCCAGAAAGCGCGTCAAGGTCAACGCCGTCGGCTTCCAGGGAAAGACCCAAAGTTTCCGCGGAACGAGAAACATTCAAGACAGCCTCAAGACCCGCGGAAAATTCATTGAAAAGCCTCGGTCTGACCTTGTATTTTTTTCCCTCGACAGTAGGCTTTGCCGGTATCGGAGCCTGAAACTCCGCCTTAAGAATTTCCGCCGCTGAATCGTAGCGCGCAGGAACAGAAAGAACCTCGTCGTCTCCGTCAAGAACAACAACCTCCGCCCCCGAAAGAACTGAAAACTCCTCTGAAAACCTGACCGTCTTCATCTCCACAAAAATGGTCCGCCCATCAGGATTCAAGCCTACATGGGTCCTGTCAATTGAAATCGAAGTCAAACTCGGACTTTTTGAAGTCGAACAGAATACAGTCAGAGCCTCTCCCTCGTTTCCAAGGTCGTCAACGGAACGGACGGTGAACGAATATTCAGATTCTCCGCCTGGAATCCCTTCAAACACAAGTTCGCAAAGATTCGATTCCGTTTCAGAAAAAAACTCGCCGCTTCTGAACGCACAAATCCTCACAAACGAAAAGTCCTCGTCGTCAGGACAAGTCCACGAAAGTCTTATTTCATTTCTGTCCTCAATGAATTGCGCGTCCACGTTTTTTGGAGCGGAAGGCGGAGTCAGGTCGATGTTCGTTATCGAAACGAATTTCGTCGCGGAATTTCCATGCAGGTCCTTTACGCCCACAGTGTAAAATCCGTTTTCCTCCGCCTCAAAGAAAAATCCGTCGGCGTCTTTTTTTGCCCCAATACGAGTTTCAAGCGAAAAAAACTCCGATGACCTGTCGAACCTGCCTTGTGTGAACGCAACCTCCTGCAAAACTCCAGAGCCTTCCACTTTTATCCGCACCGGAACGCTGTGGTTCACGCGCTCCGTAAAGGACGGAACCAAAGACGCCGCAAGAAAAGAATCTTCTTTTGATTCCCCGTCATCAGGACTCTGCGAGCAGGAAACAAAAAACTGAAATGCAAAAACAGCCGCAAAAAACACGGCGAGTTTCAGAACCGAAAACTTTTTCATAAAAACCTCCTAAAATCAAGTTTGAAAAAGTGATTTTCAGAACGACCGTTCCATACAGATTCATCGCACGCACATGTTAAAAAAGGCGGACGGCATGTAAAAAAAAATAAAAAAATCCGCACCATGGCGCGCCTCGCTCTAAAAACTTTGAAAATCATTGACGCAAAATATTGTCGAGAGCAGCCGTTTTCTATATATTAATGCCATGTTCAACAAAAATTTCCCCGTCCTATACAAGAAAAGTCCTGCGGTCGTGACGGAAACCGAAACCGACAAATTCACCGTAAAATTCCAGACTTCCGCAAAAACACAGACAAAGCCCGCCCAATACGCGGTGCAGAAAGTCCGCGAGAAGGACATTTTTGCACTCTGCGGGGGCGAATGTGGCGGAATCGAGGCGCTGGTAGAATTTTCGGATGAAAAAATACAGTCCCAGATTGACGAGGCGTGGGAACTTCTTGCAAGCGACGAGGAAAACTTTCCTTCTTCCGTGGATTTCAATGAACTTTCTGAAATCATTCGCGGAAAACTTGTTCCAGACGAAAGCTGGTTCGTATACAGAAGCGTGTGCGAGTCAACGAAGTTTTATCCCGATGAGAAAGGTTTCAGGGAGCAGAAACTTTCGTTCATTCCAAGGACGCAGGAAGAAATAGACGCGTTGAAAAAAAAGATGTACGAAAAGGAGCACGAGGAAGAAATCCGGAAGGCATTCCTTGAAAGGCTCAGGGAACGAAACCTGCTTCCAGAGGACGCAAAATTCATGGTTGAGGTGGAAAACGTCGCGCTGTGCAGGACGGAAAAATCCCAGATATTGAAGGATCTTGGAATCGCCCAGACTCCGGAAAAGGCGCACCAGCTTCTTCTTGACACAAAAATATGGGACATTACAAAAAATCCATATCCCACAAGAAACTCACTTTCAATGAACAGCGCGACAGAAGGACTTGGACTTCCTCCCGACGAGGAAAGGCTTGAGGTTCCAGGAATTTCATACGCGATAGACAGCCCATGGTCAAACGACCCAGACGACGCGGTTTCCTTCGACGGAAAATACCTGTGGGTGCACATAGCGGACCCCGCAAGTTCCGTCCTTCCAGACGGCAAGATAGACATGATCGCCCGCAACAAGGGAACAACGCTGTACCTTCCTGAAGGTGCTGTAAGGATGCTCTGCGAAACAAGTTTCGAGGACTACGCGCTGGGGCTCAAGGAAAAATCAAGGGCGCTGTCGTTCAGAATTCTTTTGAACGAAGAAAGTTCCATCGAAGAATGTAAAATTTTCAAGACGACGGTGAACGTGCAGAGGCTCACATACGAAAAGGCGACGGAACTAAAGGAAAGTCCTGAACTCAGGCCTCTGTTTGAAATCGCAAGACGCAACGCCGAACGCCGAAAGAAAAACGGCGCGAAGAACATAGAAATGCCTGAAATACACATGACGGTTGACGGAGAAACAAAGAAAGTTTCGATAAGCCCGCTCATACGATACGAGGCGGACGCGATGGTGCAGGAAATGATGCTCCTTGCAGGAGAAGGCGCCGCCCACTTTGCGATGAACAACGCCATTCCGTTCCCATACGTAAGCCAGGAAGCCCCCGAAAGCCAGAAAGATTCAGGCGAAAACATAGGCGGGCTTGCAGGACAGTTCAAGATGCTCCGCGGAATGAGAAAACGAAGCGTGGGAATAACGCCCGGAATGCACTCAGGCATCGGAATCGCGGTATACTCGCAGGTTACAAGCCCGCTTCGCCGCTACGGAGACCTTGTCGCGCACCAGCAGTTGAGGGCGTTCCTTGACGGACGGAAGCTCATAAACAAGGACGACATGCTTGTGCGGATAAGCCAGGGAGACGCCGCAAGTCTTGCAAGCAGAAAGGCGAGCAGACAGAGCGAAACGCACTGGAAACTCATATACCTCCTTCAAAACCCGGACTGGCAGGGAAAGGCGGTGTGCATAGACCACAAGGACGGAAACGCCGTAATGATGATTCCATGCCTTGCAATGCAGACCACAATCCCAGGCCGTGAAGACCTTGAACTGAACGGAGAACTCACACTGAAAGCTGTAAAAATAGACATCCCGACACAGACCTGCACTTTCGAGGCTGTATAGGCCTGGCGGCGGCTCTGCCACAACGCAACCGCCCCAAGACCAATACAGGCACGCCGTACAAGCACGCGCCACATACACAAACACAAGATTTTCCAAACACAGGCGCGCCCTCCAATAAAGTTCCATAAAACTCCGTAAAACTCACGGACAAAAATCGCCCCGACGGACTTTTAAAAAAAATCAGACTTTAAAAAAAAGAACGCCGGCGCAAAACCGACGTTCTTTTCTGTACATTTACCAAAAACGAACTACCACTTCTTCTCGATTACATCACAGATGTTTCGCTCGCCCTCGTCCATTGCAAAGAACTTTGCCTTTTCCATGTTTGGAACGATGTTGATTGTGTCGCCAAGACGGAAGTCCGCGTTTGCGTGAGTCTTTGCGATTACAGACTGGTTCTTGTTTGACACAAGGTAAAGATGGGTTTCAGCGCCAAGAGGTTCCTTGTTGATGATCTTCATCTGCATGTTGTCCTTGCCCTGAGGCTTTTCAACATACTGCAGGTCTTCAGGACGGATGCCGAAGGAAACTTCCTTTCCAACAAAATCCTGTTCCTTGAGGCATTTCGCCTGCTCGTCCGTAGGCTGAATCTCGAACGAACCTTCGTCGCACACGATTTTTCCACCACGCTCAAGAACCTTTACAGTAAGGAAGTTCATTGGAGGAGTTCCGATGAATCCCGCCACAAACTTGTTTATAGGGTTGTTGTAAAGATACAGTGGAGCGCCAATCTGCTGTATGAAGCCGTCCTTCATTACAACGATTTTTGTACCCAGGGTCATCGCCTCCGTCTGGTCGTGGGTTACATAGATCATGGTCTTCTGCTGCGTGTTGTGGAGGTTTGCGATTTCAGATCTCATCGTAACGCGGAGTTTGGCGTCAAGGTTTGAAAGAGGTTCGTCAAAAAGGAAAACCTTTGGATCTCGTACAATGGCACGACCTACAGCCACACGCTGCCTCTGACCGCCCGAAAGGGCCTTTGGCTTTCTTTCAAGATAGGGAGTGAGTCCCAGCTGTTCCGCAGCGGCGCGAACCTTGTGGTCGATTTCCGCCTTGTCAACCTTGCGCAGTTTCAAGCCGAACGCCATGTTGTCGTACACCGTCATGTGAGGATAGAGCGCGTAGTTCTGGAAAACCATCGCGATGTCCCTGTCCTTTGGAGGAACGTCGTTCATTTCCTTTCCGTCGATGTAAAGTTTGCCTTCGGAAATATCCTCAAGACCTGCAACCATGCGGAGCGTCGTTGATTTTCCGCATCCAGAAGGACCTACGAACACGCAGAATTCCTTGTCCTCGATTGTGATGTTGGCGTTTGTTACGGCCTGGACACCGCCGTCGTAAATCTTGCCAATACCTTTAAGTTCTACCTTTGCCATCATGGCCTCCCTAGGGGTTATATTATTCCTACATTTTAAGGCGTATCGACCGGCAAGTCAAATCAAAAAAGTTCAAGGCTGCATTTTTTTTTCTGGCCGGCGCGTGCTCCCACGGGCTTTTCCGGGGTTCGCGGACTAACCGCCGCTCCGTTGGCAAAAGCCAACCGGCTCCGCCGCCCTGCAAATCCCGGGCAGAACGTGTCCGACATCAAAAAATCAATGTTAAATAAAAAAAGAGATTACTCATCGCAATCTCTTTATCGTGCGGCGAACAGGACTTGAACCTGCACGTCTCTCAACACATGGACCTCAACCATGCTTGTCTACCAGTTCCAACATCGCCGCAGGTGAGTGATACTATATAGATTTGCATAAATACTGTCAATAGCACAAAAACATTTTTCAAAAAAATCCAAGACACACGCAAGTCTCCTTACAATATTGACCTAAGGTCGCTTATCTGCATAATATCCATAAAACACGAATCCGAGGCTTCTATGACGTCTTTAAACCTTCTGATTTTTGGCGTGGTGATTGTTGTCGGGACATTCGCCTCAAAGATAAGTTCCCGCTCAGGGATTCCAGTCCTGCTTGTCTTCCTTGGAATAGGAATGTTGATTGGAAGCGACGGACTGAACCTCTTCTACTTCGACAGTTACGAAGTCGCAAGGAACCTCGCGAACATCGCCCTGATGTTCATACTTTTCGACAGCGGATTCAACACGCACAAGGAAAACCTTAAAAAATTCAAAGGACCTTCAATAACGCTCGCAACACTTGGAATCGTCCTTACGGCCGCCATACTCGGAATCCTGATACACTTCATCCTGGGAATAGACATGATGAAGTCGTTCCTCATAGGCTCGATAATATCGTCCACTGACGCCGCCGCGGTGATGACCATAATGCGCGAACGTCCCGTAAAAAGCCGGGTGTCGTCCACCCTGGAAATAGAGTCGGCGGCAAACGACCCGATGGCGATTCTTCTGACCATATTCATGATAAACCTGATAAAAAATTCAGGCGCAGCGGAAATTTCAGACTACATCAAATTTTCCATAAACCTTGCATGGCAGTTCGCAGGCGGAATCCTGGTGGGAAGACTGTGCAGCTGGCTGTTCCAGTGGCTTTTCAACCATTTTGGAAGCGGAAACCAGGCGATGTTCTACGTCCTTTACATAGGAGCGGTCCTTGTAACATACAACGCGGCCGACGTACTGAAGGCTAACGGAACAATCGCAATATTCTTCTGCGGATACTGGCTTGGAAATTCAAACTTCGTGTTCAGGCGCGGAATTTCACATTTCGTCGGAGGCCTTTCATCCTTTGCAAATATGTGCGTGTTCCTTCTCCTTGGACTCCTTGTATTTCCCCGCTCGATGGTTCAAGTCTGGGACAAGGCGCTTGTACTTGCAATAGTGCTGATGCTCGTGGCCCGTCCGCTCACAGTGTTTTTATGCACACTGCCCTTCAAATTCAAGTTCAGGGACAGAATCTTCATATCGTGGGGAGGGCTCAAGGGCGCGGTTCCAATCGTACTTGCGACATATCCGGCCGCAAACGGACTTGACGGCGACGGACTTATATTCAACGTCGTGTTTTTTGTCGTAACGCTTTCATGCCTTGTGCAGGGAACGACCCTTTCGTTCTTTGCAAAAAAACTCAGGCTTTCCGTTCCAAAAAAAATACATTCGCCCTATTCCCTTGAACTTTTTGCGCTGGACAAGACGGACTTCGACATCGTTGACGTGCAGGTTCACGAGGATTCTCCGTGGAATGGAAAAAGAATTTCAGAACTGAACCTTCCCGAAGACATAGTAATATCCTCGATGGTGAGGAGCGGAAAAATAATCTCTCCAAGAGGAAACACCCTGCTGCAGAACGACGACATACTTTTTGTAATGGGAAGCCCCGGCCGCGTTGAAGAAACACTTGCAGACGGCGGAGTGGAAGGCGCGCTTGCTTCCGACAACACAAAAACGAATCTGCTTGACCACAACACAAAATCGTAGATAAATTAAAACCAAACACAATGCCAGGGAGGAGTGCATGAAAATCAGAAAATTCATGCTGGCGCTTTTTTCCGCGCTCAGCATCACAGCCTGCGCGTCAGCACAGGAATCAAGGAAGATAAGCGGCGAGCAGGGAAAAAAAATGATGGAAAATGACAGTTCCATAATCCTTGTTGACGTAAGACGAGCGGACGAATTCAACGAAGGCCACATAAGGGGCGCGATCCTCATTCCAAACGAAGAAATCGGCGGCGAGAGGCCAGACCTTCTTCCAGACCTTGACGCCACGATAATACTGTACTGCCGTTCAGGAAGAAGAAGCGCCATAGCCGCAAAAAAACTTGAATCGCTCGGCTACACAAAAGTGTACGACATGGGCGGAATAATATCATGGCGTTACGGAACTGTAAGACAGTAAAAAAACGGACGGCATTGCAAACAAACAAGATGCCGTCCGACCATAAAAACAGATTTTTTTCAGATTTTGTATTAAAGTCCGCCAACCTTTACCTGGAAGTGGCTGAATTCCATGCTGAAACTCGCCCTTCCCTGTGTAGCAGAACGCAGGTTGGTTGAAAAACCAAACATCTTGGCCATCGGGACCTGCGCGTGCACAAGTTCAGAACTGGACTTTGAATCCTGCCCAAGAATGATGCCTCCCCTCGCCGTCATCTGGCTCATGGCATCTCCTGTAAATTCTTTCGGGCATGAAATGTCAACGTTCATTACAGGCTCAAGAAGTTCAGGACCCGCCATGTTGCACACCCTGTCAAAGGCGGAAGCCGCGCAGGCGGCGTATGCGGCCCGGTTTGCGGTTTCCTCGTTGTATTCAATCGCCGTGACAGTGATTCCAGTTTCGGTGCAAGGGTAGCCGTAGTTTATTCCAGAGGCAAAGCAGCTTTCAAAACTTTCCCTGACCGCATCAAGAATCTCAAGAGGAATGTCGGATTTTTCCGAAACAAGGCAGGTGTACCTGTTTCCCTCGCCCTGGGAAAGGCGTTCCACCCTGCACGAAATTGCGCAGTCGGCGGGCTTTCCTGCAATAGGTCTGTCAAATTTTTCAGTAAGTTCCGCGGACGACGAAACGGACTCCCTGTACGTAACCTGAGGAGAACCTACACGGCAGAGAACCTTGAAGTCGTCCTTCATCCTTGTTACAAGAACGTCAAGGTGAAGTTCCCCCATTCCGCTTATGATAAGCTGGCCTGTTTCCGCGTCCTCGTGGTATGTAAAGGTAGGGTCTTCCTTTGAAAGGATTTCAAGGGTTTCGTTCATCCTGGCCCTTTCGCTCATGGTTTCAGGTTCAAGAGCAACGGAAATCACAGGCTGTGGGAACACAGGCTCTTCAAGAAGGACGGGCCAGCCCTCGCTTCCGATTGAGTCTCCCGTCTGGGAAAGCTTGAGTCCCACAAAAACCGCTATGTCGCCCGCCTCAATGGAAGAAACCGGCTCGGATTTGTCCGCGTGCATCCTGAGAATACGGTTTACACGCTCGCGTTTTTTCTTTGAAGTGTTGTAAATCTGGGTGCCTGCAGAAATTTTTCCGGAATACATGCGCACATAGCAGAGGCTTCCCATCTCCCTGTCGTACTGAACCTTGAAAACAAGACCAAGCGCCTGTTTTGAAGAATCGCACGGAACGTCGACAGATTCCTCAGCGTTCTTTTTTACGTGCATTCCCCTTGCGGCCGGAACGTCGGTTGGGCATGGAAGATAGTCTATTATGGCGTCTATCAAAGGCTGCACGCCCTGATTGTGTCTTGCAGAACCCATTACAAATGGAACGAAGGCGCGTCCAACCGTACCCCTGCGGACGGCATCCTTCAGCATCTGGCGGCATTCCTCGAGACCCTCGGCGTTCACCGTGGACACCATACGGTCGGGATCCTTGGCATGGATGGCGTTCACGACTGCGGTTGCGACACCGCCCGCGATGGCGAAGGCGC
>JBHAFG010000067.1:0-16508 GCA_041855945.1 Treponema sp.
CAAGTATCCGAGGGTGGTTGATTTTGTGGACGAACTTCCAAAGACTATTTCAGGAAAGATAAAGCGCAAGGACATAAGATAGTACTGTCCGGACCCGGGCTTCGTGCGTTTTTTTGATTTCTAGTTTTTTGAAAGAAGGAAGGCGCACAGACCTTGAAGGTTTCTGAAAATCCAGCCTGCGTATTTTTTTATGTCTTCGTCCGGCTGGATTCTGTCTGGAATCATGACGGTCATCATTCCTGCGCGGTGGGCGCTTAAAAGTCCGTTCGGGCTGTCTTCCACCGCCATGCAGTCGCATGGTTCAAGACCAAGCGAATTTGCGGATTTTATGTATATAAGCGGGTCGGGCTTTGAGTGTTCCACCATGTCGCCTGTCGTTATGGTTTCAAAAAAATCTATCAGACCTGTATGTTCAAGTTCCTCGCGGACCCTTGCGCCCCTTGTGGAAGATGCCAGCGCCAGGCGGAAGTTCCCCTTAAGTCCTTCAAGACATTCCCTTGCGTATGGCATGAGTTTTATTCCCTCTCTTGAGGCGATTTTCTGGAATATCTCCGAGGTGCGAGAGATGAACGCCATCGCGTCAAAGTCTTTTCCGTAAAAGCCGCGAAGGATGCGCATGGAGTCGTTCCTGTTCGTTCCCCTGCATGAGTCAAGCGCTTTTTCCATGCCGGAAAGCCCCATTTCTTCCGCGGCCGCTTTCCATGTGACGTCGCATATTGATTCCGTGTCCAGAAGCACGCCGTCCATGTCGAATATTACAGCCTTTGGAAGCCGCGACGGTCCGTTTTTGTTTTGAAGTTCTCTGTCGTAAGTTTTATTTTCCATGTAAAAATCCTATTTTTCGTAGTTTTCCACCTGTTCTGCAATCAGTGGAATCAGCTGCTTTTTACGGCTTACAACACCCTTCAGGAAGTACACGTCCTTTTCAAGTTTTGGAAAGGTTACGAACGGAAGGAATTTTGAATCCGTCGCCATGAGGATTATGCTTGAAAGCTGCGTTATGTCCGTTACAAGAAGGGCGGAGAACAGAGCCCTGTTTCCCCTGCGTTCAATCTCAAGTTCCTGCATCAGGTCGTCCTTTTTTGCAAGTACTTCCTGTATGTCCGAGACTTCTATCTGGCTTACGGTGAAATTTCCCTTGTCCTCTTCGTACAGTTTCATGTCCTGGTGTATTATCTGCGAGGCGTTTCGTCCCTTTATTCCGCTTCCTGCCTGCAATATGTCCTTTCCAAGCGACTGTATGTCAAGGTCAGTGATGTTTGAAAGGTATTCGGCGGTAGAACGGTCCGCGTCTGTTGTGGTGGCGGACTGCAGTATCAGGGTGTCTGAAAGTATTCCGCACAGAAGAAGGCTTGCCATGTCCTTTGGAATTGAAATTTTCGATTCCTGGTAAAGGCCCGCAATCAGTGTGGATGTAGAGCCGACCGGCTTGTTGATGAACGTTATGGGATAGCCCGTGCTCAAAGTTCCGATCCTGTGGTGGTCTATGACTTCCTGAATCTTGTAGTTCTCGATTCCCTCCACCGCCTGCGTGATTTCGTTGTGGTCCACAAGGATTATCTGTATGTTCGGCTCGTTTGTAAGGTCGTGCTCGGATATGATTCCTATGACCCTGTTTTCCTCGTCAACCACGGGAAGCCTGCGTATCGGCGAGTTCTGTATCAGTTTTCTGACCTTGGATATAGTGTCCTCGGGGTGTACTGCAGGAATTTCTGAGTCCGCCATGAATCCCACTGGAGTGGAGTAGGCTATCATCATTACGGTCGCGCTTGTGTCGTATGGACTCAGTATGACGTTCACCCCGTTTTTCTGGGCGAGAGATTTGAGTTCCTTTGAGATTGTAAATCCGCTTGTGATGATGAGGAGCTTCACGCCGCTTTTTATGCTTTTTTCGTATATTTCACGCCTGTCCGATGTTATTACGATAGTGTTCCTGGCGTCCTGCGCCTTGAGCATTTCGTCGAATGTTAGCGCGCTTGAGCCGCCGACTATTATTCCCGCCTTGAATATTTCGTCCTCGTCCAGCGCGACGATTGGCTGGGCGTTCATCGTCTTTATGATTGAGCCTATGCTTGTGGAAAAGTTTATTTTCTTTTCCGGGTTCAGGATTGCAAGTAGTTTCTGCGCGAACGTAGAGTAGTGGAGGAGCGAAAGATATTTTCCGTTTTCATCGACTATCGGAAGCGCCCTGCTGTTTGTGGAGTTGAGCCTTTCTATGGCGAACCATACGGAATGGCTCTGTTCCATGGTCATGCAGTCGTCCTTCATGTAGTATGCGACTTTTGGCGAAAGTTCTGGAAGGTATTTTGGGAAATCGACGCCGAATCTTCTATATATGTAATCTGTCTGCGGATTGAAATGTCCCGCGCGCGCCGCCCTGTAGCCTGAAAGTCCCTGGAGTTCCTTCAGTTTCGCGTAGGCGGTGGCTGAAACCGCGCTGTCGGTGTCGGGATTTTTATGGCCGAAAATATAAACTGTCGTTTTCATAGGGCTAAAGTTTACCTTTTTTCTGGAATTTAGCCAATTGAAATCTTTGTTTGTAAATGAACCTGCAATTCGCTATAATCACGGTTAGAGGTGCGTCGTTATGGAAAAAAAAATCGTAAACAATTATGGAAGTTTTGAACTCACTTTTGTGAGGGGAAGGAACGCCACGATGTGGTCGGACACCGGCAGAAAGTACATTGACTTCATCGCCGGAATAGGCGTGAACTGCCTTGGTCATGGAAACAAGGCTCTTGTAAAGGCGGTATCCTCTCAGGCTAAAAGACAGATACACATATCAAACTATTATTTTTCAGACGTTGGACTTGCGTTCGCGGACGAGCTTCTTGAAAAGACAGGTTTTCAGGGCGGATATTTTTCAAATTCCGGCGCGGAGGCGAACGAGGCCGCGATAAAACTCGCGCGAAAGTTCGGGCAGCTGAACGGAGGCGAAAGGCGCAAGACGGTCGTTACGCTTGAGTCGTCATTTCATGGACGCACGCTTGCAACCCTTGCGGCGACGGGACAGGACAAGTTCCATCCTGAATGTTTCGCGCCCTATCCTGAAGGATTCAAGACGATAAGGGCGAACGACTTTGACTGTCTTGAAGGCGCGTTCGACGAAAACACAGCGGCCCTCATGATGGAATGTGTGCAGGGCGAGGGCGGTGTGAAATTCATAGACCCTGAATGGGCCCTGGCCGCGGCGGAGGCGGCTCGCAAGGCCGGCGCTATAGTCATCACGGACGAGGTTCAGACTGGAATGGGGCGTACTGGAACGCTCCTTGCAAGCGACTGGCTTGGCATAAAACCTGAGGTTGTAACGCTCGCCAAGGGAATTGCAGGCGGCGTTCCTATGGGCGCCTGTCTGTTCAGGGGAAGGGCGTACGACGTTTTAAAGGCCGGCGACCACCAGTCGACTTTTGCAGGAAATCCTCTTGCCTGCGCGGCGGGTCTTGTGGTTCTTGAAAAGCTTACGTCAAATGGATTTTTGGAAGAAGTGAACGAAAAGGGTTCATACATTGTTGACGCGATAAGAGGCTGGAACATTCCATTTGTAAAGGATGTGCGTGGAAGGGGGCTCATGATTGGAACACAGCTTGACCCTTCCGTAAAACCTTTTGACGTTGAGGTAAGATGCCTTGAAAAAGGACTTTGCACTGCCACCGCAGGAAGCGACGTTGTAAGGTTTCTTCCGCCGCTTACAATCTCTTACAGGGAGATTGACGAGGGACTTTCGATATACAGGGCGGCCCTTGAAAGTTTTACACGTTAAGACCTACAGGTTCATGTTGAGGATGGCCTTTACGCTTCCACGGTTTTCCCTGTAATGAAGCTGGAACTGTACGCCCGCGCCTATCTTTGTGTTTGAGGAAAACTTTCCGAACGCAGGCGAAAAATCGCCTGTAAGGGTGATGTAGGCGAAGTCGTCAAGGTTTGACTGCTGCAGTGTTGAAATGAAGGTCCAGATGTTTCGGATGTCAGGGTCTGCGGTGATGAATGTGTCGTATTTGAACCTTAGGTTGTATCCTGCCTTTATTCCCACGCGCTTTACAAATATGTTCAGTATTGGAATTCCCCTTTGAACCTCGTAGCCTGCAAGAAGAACCTCGGCGTACGTTTCGCTTGATATTCCCTTTTCGGAGTACCATTCCGTGTAAAAATTCAGCGGCATGCATATAACCCAGTCTTCAAGTCCAAAAAAAGGAAGAAGGAATGGAACGTCGAATCCAAAATTCGCCGACAGTGTGAACTGCGATGAAGCGTTTCCGTTCACTTCCTTCCGCATCTTCTGCCTGTCGTATATCGCTATGAATGACGCGCTCGCGGATATTCCTATTTTTTCAAAACTGCTTGTACCGTACTGCCTTGTGTTTGAATAGTTCGCGCTGAGGTTCGCCGTGAGGGTGTTGTACGCCCGGCTTATGTTCGGCCAGCCTGAAAGTTCCGTTACTGTTTCTTTTTCGTAGTCGTAGTACGTGGTTGAGCAGTTCCACATTCCCTTTACTCCGAACGAAAGTCTGTTGTACGGAAGCCCAACGATTGAATTCCATTCTGTGCCAAGAATCGTCGTTATGTCGTAGCTTCCGTCCGTTGTGAAATTCCACAGCGCGCTCAACGCTATGTCGAACGGAAACACGGTCGTGTTTGCCTGCGCGGCGAGGGTGTGTCCTTTTTTGAGCGTGAATGTCTTTTCAGATGTGTCGATGAACGCGCCACACGCGGAAATCGCCCCCGTTATGTTTTCAAGCGGATCTGTGTTTGTTATGTACGTGAATCCAAGTCCCGGCGCAAGGCTTGTCGTGGTAAGATTTATGGAAGAAATCGGAAAAAATGGATAGACAGAACCTTTGAGCGCGTATTTCGCCATGTTGTATCTTTTTATCTGGAATCCGTTTAGAACCCCCGATTCTATCGTTTCGTCGGCGTCCTCCCATTCTGGATTTTCAGGTTTTTCGATTTGCTTTATTTCAATTTCCCTTGAAATTTCTATTTTATCGATTCCGACTTTTTTAAGCTCCTCGTATTTTGCCCTTCTGGATGAAAAATAAAGTTCGCTTCCAATCTGAACGGAGTCGTATACGCCGCCAAGAAAATCTTCGTTCTGTAAAAGTGCTTTTTCAGGCTCTCCACTTGAGCCTAGCATGAGGATTCCGCGTTTTGCGCTTTCGTATGAATTTTCTTCCGTCCATGTAAAACTTATCGACCGGCCTTCCTTTTTGAAATTTACGGCGCGCAGCGGAAGGTGGTAGAATTTTTCAGTTCCGTAAAAAAGGTCCATAAGGTGCAGCACGCATTTTCCCCTGAAATAATACACGCAGATGATTTTTCCGGTTCCGGCGGAAACTATGTTCACTGTCTGCACGGAAGGAGGAAGTTCCTTTGAAAAAATCATGTTCCTGTGGAATTCGTATTTTATCGGATAAACCTGCAGGAACGTCCTGTTTTTGGATGTGTGGAAGCCCGCCACCGCCTCGCCGTCCACTGAATGGTCGATTATCGTTCCGTTTCTAAGGTTGTAAACCTGTCCTGTGAACGCCCTTTTTTCAAGGTTGAACAGAAGCACCTCGCTTTTGGAAAGGCTCCTGTTCGTCTTTGATGATTTGTACGAGAACGCGAGCGTTTTTTTGTCCGCAGAGATTGCAAGATCCGTCATTCCCGATGCGGGGAAAAGCCGTTCCTTTAAATTTATTCCGCCGATTTTAAAAATTCCTGAAATTTCTGAGTGCAGCGGATCGTAAAAAATCAGTGATTTTTCGCCCTCAAGGAGCATCCTGTATCCGCTTTCAGTGTCGTCGATGAATATGTTTTCGCCCGTTGTGTTCAGGCTTGTCTGTGGAATTGAATCCTTGAAGTCGTTCCAAACCTCGCGTATGGGTCGTCCGTACACTTTTTTAAAAATTCCCGCCGTGAGCGAAAAAAACTGTACAGAACCCGACCTTTCAAAGAGTTCCATGTATTTTTCAAGACCGAACCTGCCCTGCATGTAGGCCGCGAACGCTGTGGCCGCAATGCTTGAAATTTCAGTCGGATAGTTGTCCTTTGCGCCCACTGCGTCTATCCATGACGGGAATTTTCCCTCCGCCTTGGCGCGTGAAAGCTGTGAAAGTGAAAATCCGTCTGAAAGCATGCCGTTTTTTCCGTAGACCGCGGTGTTCACCGCTCCGTCCATGAAACTTGACGGAATGTTCAGAAGGGCGGCGGGCTGTATTGCATCCATTCCAGACACGTTCCTTACGCTCTGCCAGAATCTTGACGATTTTGACGAGAAAACCGCCTTTGTGACGGTTTCGTTAAAACTGTCAAGCAGCGCGTCATCCTTCCATCTGGAGCCGGCTTCTCCAGGGGCCGCGTATACCTTTATCCTGTTGTACGGGTCGGGCGTGTATTCAACGCCCAGGGAGTCGGAGTCGAACGTTACCGCCACGGGAATCCTGAAGGGTTTTAAAAGGTTCACTTTTTCCGCCGCGGACTCAAAAAAATCGTCGGCGTGTGTGGAAAGGTATGAAACTGTCTTTTCCGCGCCAATGGGAAATATGAAGTCGAAGTGCCGCGTTGAAAGCACCTTTATGCGTCTTGGACGGTTGAATATGTTCGCGCAGAGGAGTCCCGCGGAAAAAAAGAGGAGCAGTGCAGCGGAAAAAAGTCGCCTTTTATACATATGTTGCATGATTATAGCACAAAAACCGTTTTTTCTTACACTGGCTCCCCGCCGTGTTTTTGAGTTTTATTTCTGTTTTACGCCTTGGGAAAAATCAGTCCTGGAAAATCATCGTTCCTATTCCCCGGTCGCTGAACATTTCTATCAGAAGGGAATGTGGAACGCGCCCGTCTATTATGTGCGTGCGAGGAACTCCTCCTTCCAGTGCTGTAAGGCAGCAGTCAACCTTTGGTATCATTCCGCCCGCTATTACGCCAGTCGCCTTCATTGAACCTATGGCGGTCCTTTCGATGCGTTTTATAAGGCTTTCAGGATCTTCTATGTTTCTTAGCACTCCAGGAACGTTTGTAAGCTGCACGAATTTTTCAGCCTTGAGCGCGACCGCGATTTTTGCGGCGGCGGTGTCGGCGTTTATGTTGTAGCGCGCTGTGTCGCCCTGTTCTCCAAGCGCAACTGTGGAAACCACTGGGATGAAGCCTTCTTCAAGGAGCGACTGTATTATTTCGGGGTGGACTTCCGTTACATCGCCCACAAATCCAAGATCCTTTTCAGATTTTCTGGCCCTTATGAGGCCTGAGTCAACGCCTGAAAGTCCTACAGCCTTTCCTCCCTTCTGAAGGAGTATTCCAACTATGTCCTTGTTCAGTTTTCCTGTAAGGACCATCTGGACGATTTCCATTGTTTCTTCGTCCGTGTATCTAAGCCCGTCGACGAATTTGGATTTTTTTCCCACACGGTCGAGCATGTGGTTTATTTCAGGTCCGCCTCCGTGCACAAGGACTACCTTTATTCCTATGGTGTTCAGAAGCACTATGTCTTCCATCACGGCGGTCTTCAACTCCTCGTTCAGCATGGCGTTTCCGCCGTATTTTACAACGACGATTTTTCCGCACCACTGCTTGAAGTACGGAAGCGATTCCACAAGCACCTGCGACCACTGTTCTATGTTCAATGCCAGATTTGTGTTTTCCATAAATATAACTCCTAGGTTCTGTAGTCTCCGTTTATCTTTACGTAGTCGTATGTGAGGTCGCAGCCCCACGCGGTTCCAGACGCGTTTCCGTCCGCGCACTGTACAAGAATTTCAACCGCCTCTTCCTGCATTATTTTTTTTGCGGCGGCCTCGTCGAATGAAAGCGGAACTCCGTCCTTGTATACAAGAACCGAAGATTCTCCGTGCACGTCAAAGCAGTCGTAGTCCTCAAAATAACGCTTGGCTCCGCCGCGGCTTGTAAACCAGATGCTTGTTTTTTCCGGCGTGAAGTCTATTCCGCTGTATCCCATGGCGCAAAGGAATCTTCCAAAGTTCGCGTCGCAGCCGTACATGGCGGCCTTTACAAGCGACGACGAGATGACTTCCTTTGCAAGCGCCCTTGCGTCCGAGACTGATTTTGCGCCATTTACAGTGCACTGGACGAGCCTTGTGGCTCCCTCTCCGTCCGCGGCGATTTTCATTGCCATGACCCTGTTCATCTTGTTCAGGGCTGAAAGAAATGTTTTGTAGTCTTCGCCCTCTTCCGTTATTTCCGCGTTCCCTGCCATTCCGTTTGCAAGAAGGAGCAGGGTGTCGTTCGTCGAGGTGTCTCCGTCAACGCTCACGCAGTTGTATGTTCCCTTTATTGATTCCCTTAACGCCTTTTCAATCATCCTTGGACTTATGGCTGCGTCCGTGGTGATGAACGAAAGCATCGTGCCAAGGTTTATGTGTATCATTCCAGAACCCTTGCACATGGATCCCATCCTGCATTTTTTTCCGCCTATGAAAAATTCAACCGCACATTCCTTGAATGCCGTGTCGGTTGTCATTATGGCAATCCTTGCTTCCTCGTTTCCGTTCTTCGAAAGTCCAGATGCAAGTTCTCCTATTTTCGCTTCAATCTTATGCACTGGAAGTGGAGCGCCTATTACACCCGTGGAACAGACCGCAACGTCGGAAGGGCTTATTTTCAGTTGTCCGGCCGCGAGTTCCGCCATTTTTTCCGCAGCCGCGGCGCCGTCTTTTCCAGTGCAGCAGTTTGCGTTTCCGGAGTTCGCTATGACGGCCTGAAGGCGTCCGTCCGCTATGTTTTTCATCGTGAGTTTAACGCTTTCCGCCTTGACCCTGTTCTGCGTGAAAACTCCCGCCGCGCTGCACGGTGTTTTTGAATAAATCAGGGCGGTGTCGTTTGTCTTACGGCTTTCTTTGATGCGGCAGAGAATTCCGTTCGCCGTGAATCCTTCCGCGGCGCACACTCCACCCTGTATGAATTTGATTTCAGACTGCATATTTATACACTCCTATGCATATTTATTATATTATAGTGAAATCAGGGGCGAGTGAGAATAGCGCGGCGTTACGCCAAAATGCGGGCGCGGCGTTCTTTGCACGTGGCGCATGGAGAACCTTACGCCTTGACCTTCCGTATGGAATTGTCGTCGTTTAGAAGCACGATTTTTGGATTCCAGCCGTCCGCCTTTTCCTCGTCAATTTTTGTGTATGTAACGATTATGATTTTGTCTCCCGCGCAGGCCTTTCTTGCGGCGGCCCCGTTCAGGCATATTTCGCCTTTTTTTCCGGGTATTATGTATGTGGAAAAACGTTCGCCGTTGTTCACGTTGAGTATGTCGACTTTCTCCCAGCTGTGCATTCCCGCGGCGGCGCATAGTTCCGTGTCTATGGAAATCGAGCCTTCGTAGTTCAGGTTCGCGTCCGTAACTGTCGCCCTGTGCAGTTTTGCCTTCAGGATTGTAATTTCCATGTGAGTTTCGCTCCTTTTTAAAGATTCCTGCGACGCGCGTTTTTCATGCAGACACGCGTTTTTTTTTTGACGCAAAAACTATGCGTTCATTTCCAGCGCCCTTTTCACTCCAAGAAGAACAAGGTGGGGGCATACAATGTCAAAAAGCCTGTATTCCTCGAACAGCCTTGAAAAACCGCCCGTTCCTATGATGAACGGTTTTTCGCCCTTGAACACGTTCTTCTGGTACAGGTGGGAAAGTTCCCTTATCGCTCCCGCGGTTCCGTAAAAAAGCCCCGACTGTATTGCCTCCACCGTCGTGTTTCCGCATACGTGTTCAGGTCTTGCGATTTCAACTGACGGAAGTTTTGCAGTTCCGTTTGCAAGCGCTTCCGCGCCTATCCTGAGTCCGGGAAGTATCGAGCCTCCAAGATATTCCCTGTCCCTGGATATGCAGTCCACCGTTATGGCGGTTCCCATGTCCACAACAAGTATGTCGGCATCTTTTTTCAAGCCTGTCGCTCCGATTGAGGACGCGATTCTGTCCGCTCCGATTTCCTTTGGATTTGAATATTTAAGTTTCAGCCCTGTCTTTATTCCAGCCTGTATGAAAAGCGGTTCCACGTTCAGATATTTTTTTACAGCGTTGGAAAGCGAGTAATTGATGGAAGGAACCACGCTGCAAAGTCCGATTCTTTTGATTCCGCTCCATTCAAAGCCGTTTTCCCTGAGGACAGAACGAAGAAACACACCGATTTCATCCGAACTCAGTCCTTCGCGCGAGTTTTTTCTGAACTGAAGGACAAGTTCCTCGTCCTTGAATAGTCCACCTGCAATCTGGGTGTTTCCAACGTCAAGCGTTAAAATCATTTTTTCCTCCGTTTTTTTCGAGCCGTCCATCGCTGTTCCGTCCATCGCTAAAGTTTTCTCCGATTTTTAAAATGAGTCTTTCAAGCGATTCCGATAGTTCTGAAAGCGTTCTGGTTCTTTCCGCAATTTTTTCATCCTTTGTGTATATCGTGCAAGGATGTTCGTCCGCTGTAATTTCGCTCCTGTCGTTTGAAACCACAAGGTCGGGGAGATCCTCATGCGTCTTTCCTTCCGCGCCGTCCGTTTCAAGGATTTTTTTTACGGCGCAAAGCCTTTCTTCCGCCGTAGCCCCGTTTGTAAGTTTGAACGCCACAAGTTTTCCTCTTCCGCCCGTCCATTTTTTTATGGAGTCAAGCAGTTTTGGATTTTTCTTCATGCGTATTGAAAGTTCCGCCCCTGAAGGAATTTTCTTCACCTCGCCTGGACGGAACGTCCTTCCGTCTATTTCAAGGCTCTGTGGACTGTAGTCGCTTACGGCGGCGGCGTGTATTACAGCGTCGTATGAGCCTTTGCGACATTCAGTTTCAAGAATTTTTTCAAGGTCTGAAAAACTCATGTATGAAAGGATCGTGCAGTGTTCCGGTTTCTGCGCGTTTTCAGACATTACAGAAGTAACGCTGTGTCCTCTTGATGAAAAATGTCCGCATATGAAGGAGGCCGTCCTTCCGCTTGAAAAATTTGTTATGTATCGGACTCCGTCTATTGGCTCTGAAGTTCCGCCTCCGGTTACAAGAATTTTCAAGGCGTTTCCTCCGCTTCTGATTTTGTTCCGCCAAGAGCCTCCTCTATGAAGCGGAGCGCGTCCTCGGGTTCAAGCAGCCGGCCTTTTCCGCTCGTTCCGCAGGCAAGTTCCCCCTCGCCGCAGGGAAGAATTTTCGCCCCCCATTCTTGCAGGGTGGAAAGCCCCCTCTGCACTGCGGGATGAAGGTACATCTGTGTGTTCATCGCCGGGGCGATTAGAAGCGGTTTTGAAAAATTGTTTGCAAGGCACACCGCTCCAAAAATGTCGTCTGCAAGTCCCGCTGCGAGCCTGTTTATGGTGTTCGCGCTGCATGGATAGCTTATTATGAGGTCCGCCCAGTCCTGCGCGATGTGTATGTGTGCAAGCGCATCGTCGTTTTCAAACATCCCGCATTCGATGCCGCGCCTTGAGATTCCCTCAAAACTCGCGCGTCCTATGAACTTGAGGGCGTCCCTGCTTGGCATGAACCTTACGGAAAAACCTTTTTTTACAAGAAGGCTAGCAAGTGAAAGCGACTTGTACGCGGAAATTGAGCCCGTTACGTTCAGCAATATGTTTTTCTTCATGCAGGCCCCCTATATGTTCACGCCGTCGATGAGCCTTACGCCCTCAAGAAAAACCGCCGCGTAAAGCCTTCCGTCAACTTCGCTTATGTAGTCCACCGTAAAGCCTGCGTCGGAAAGCGCCTTCTTCATCTGCGGAATGTCTTTTTTTGACGAGATTATGTCGTGGAATTTGGGTGCGACTGTAAGGGCGGTTCCGCTGAGTTTTCTGTTCCTGCTTGAAAGCGCAAGTCCGTCCTTCTGGCGTACGGTGGGGCATGGAATTATGTTTACGTCAAGAAAGAACGCCTCCGCCATTCCCTTTACAAGCCTGTACTGCTGGAAGTCTTTTTCGCCAAAATACGCGTTGGCAGGTCTTACGATGTTCAACAGTTTCATCACAACTGTAAGAACGCCGTCAAAATGTCCGGGACGTTTTTCTCCGCACAGGATTTTTGAAAAAGAGTCCTCGGTGAGCCTGTACCTGTATCCGTCGGGGTAGATTTCTTCGTATGAGGGAAAAAATACTATGTCCGTTCCGGCCTTTTCAAGAACCTCCCTGTCCTCCTCAAAATCCGCAGGATATGTTTCAAGGTCCTTCCTGTCGTTGAACTGAGTCGGGTTCAGGTATACGCTTGCCACAACAACGTCGTTTTCAGCGCGCGCGCGTTCAACAAGGCTCAAATGTCCTTCGTGTATTCCGCCCATTGTTGGAACAAAGCCGATTTTTTTGTCCGAGAGAAGTTTTGACTGTCTGATCATTTCTTCCGCTGTTTTTATTGTCTTCATGTTTGATTCCTTTTGTAAACTTGCCTTGCGGCGCTATGTCTTTGGTGTTTTACACCTCGTCCTTGTCTGGAAAACTGCCCTTGCGCACGTCCGACGCGTATGAGTCCAGCGCGCTTCTTACAAGGTTTGCGCCGTCCATGTAGCGTCTTACAAATTTCGGCGAAAATCCGCTGAGTCCCAGGAGGTCGTGCAGCACGAGCACCTGTCCGTCCGTGTCGGGCCCGGAACCGATTCCTATTGTAGGAATTTCAAGCGCGTCCGTTATGCTTTTTGCAAGCGGACGGGGAATACATTCAAGGACTATGCCGGTGCAGCCGAGTTCCTGTGCGGTTTTGGCCTCCAGGAATATTTTTTTTGCCGCCTCTTCAGTCCTTCCCTGTCTTTTGTGTCCGCCGAACGCCTGATAGAACTGCGGCGTAAGACCAAGGTGTCCCATTACAGGAATTCCGCTCTGTATCATGTGGCGAATCACGTCCTCCTGGGCGTAGACGCCTTCGATTTTAACGCAGTTTGCTCCGGCCTGTAAAAGTCTTCCCGCACATTCTGTTGCAAAATTGATTCCCATGCGTGTGGTGAGAAAGGGCATGTCGCCTACGATGTATTTTCCAGTTTTTTTCCGCACGCTTTTTGTATGGTCCACAAGCCATTCCATTGTCGCGGGAATCGTTGTGTCCTCGCCGTGCATGACCATGCTGCAGCTGTCGCCTATCAGGATGCAGTCGATTTCAGTCTGGTCGACAAGGCCTGCGAACGTAGAGTCGTAGCAAGTCACCATTGAGATTTTTCTTTTTTCCGATTTGAATTTCAGAAAGTCGAGAGTTGTCATAGTACCTGTCCTCCGGGGATCAAGTCTTTTGTAAAAGAGCGTAAATTTCTGCGACAAGTCGCGTGGAGGAAATCCTCCGTATGAATCAGTTCCACGCGTGGTAACTGTTCACTGCGACATAATAATGATTTTTGTCGGAATTGTTAATAGGTTTTTTCTGTTCAGGCGAGAATGTATGGAAGGCGGGTAAAATTCAAGCAGAACCGTTTGCCTTTCCGCCAAGTGAAAATCTATCTGTACATTTCCATGAGCCTTCTGTTTTCTTCCTCGTCCTTGATTCCCATGAGGCGCATGATTTCGCGCCGGGCCTCTTTTGAAAGTTTTGCGCAGGCTTCCTTTTTTGAAAGACCTGTGTCTGGAAAAATCGGCCTTCCTATGTGCAGCGTAAGGTTCGGGTGCTTTTTTACCAGGCTGTAAAGGCCGGTTGGCTTTCTTGAAGAAATTGCGAGCGGAAGGACCGGAACATTGTGCCTGAACGAATATACGAACGCTCCGTCGTGAAAGTTTCTTACGGCTGGATAGAAAAACCACATGCTTCCTTCTGCGTACACGTGCAGCCATTTTTTTTCCTCAAGGACTGAATCCATCGCCCTGTTGAACTCGATTCCGCCGTGCACTGAATTTGATGGAACGGGAATTCCTCCGATTGCAGAAAAAATGGGCGCGAGCGGACCTTCCATGTTGCGCGACCAGATTGGAAAATATCCCCTGAGCGGAAAAAGTCCTGCAAGAATCACAAGGTAGTCCCATTCCGCCACGTGGTTTGCCACGCTTACAAATCCGTCTTTTAAAAGATTTCTGGATTTTATGAAATTTTTTCTTCCCTCGATTTTAAGCCCATACCGTACAACCGCTGTGGGAATTACAGCGAAGTTCAGAAAAACGTTCAGCCAGAAACGCTTGAAATGCCAGCGGACGGTCCTGTTCCTGTATGGATATTTTTGGTCAAGGACCGGACTGTACACGGGCTTTACGTCTATCATGTGCGCGTTCTGTTTTTCAGGATAATTCAATGTGAATGTGAATGGCGAAACATAGACTTCATCTTTTTTTTTGTTCATAAACTTCCCCGTTTTTTGTTTTTATTTTCTTTTGAGTTTTAAAAGGCGGAACTTTCGCGTTGGGACGCTGCGTTGGAACGCTGTTCGAATGGATTATACACCTATGGAAAAAAGTTTTCTATTTCTAGGGATGCTTGGGATGAGGTTTTACAGGTTCGTCCTGCCCTGTTTCATTGTAAAACCTTGCAACTTGTTCTAAAATTGAACCATGTACTACTTCATCACGAACATACACGGGGCCGGCGGCAGGGCCCTTCTTACATGGAAAAAGGTAAAAAAACTCCTTCAGAAAAAAAACGTTCAATACAGGCTTCTGCTTTCCCAGCGGGTGGGGGATGCGGGAAATCTTGCAAGGTCCGTATGTGAAAACTCCGACACTGACAAGCGCATTGTTGTGGTGGGCGGCGACGGAACTGTGAACGAGGTGCTGAACGGAATCACTGACTTTTCAAATGTAAAATTTGGCGTGATTCCAACAGGAAGCGGAAACGATTTCTGCCGCGGCGTAGGAATAAAACGCGGAATGTTCAACACGAAAAGGGTGCTGGAAGGAATCCTTTCGTCCAATGGAGATGCAAAAATCGACATCGGAAAGGTTACCGCCGACGGAATTACAAGATATTTTGGAATCAGTTCTGGAATCGGAATGGACGCGATTGTAACAAAGAAGGCGAACGAGTCAAAAATCAAGACCGTGCTGAACGCCCTGAAGCTTGGCGGGACCTCATACATATTGATCACCCTGCACACGCTTGCTACAATGACGTTCCACAGGGTCAGGGCAAGGTTTGACGGCGGAAGCGAGGTTGAATTTAAAAAACTCATCTTTCTTGCGGGAATGAACCTTCGGGCGGAAGGTGGAGGCGTCAAAATGGCGCCGAAGGCGGAGCGGGACGACGGTTTTTTAACCTGCTGCGCGGCGGACGGAATTCCAAGGGGGCTTGTATACGCAGTCTTTCCTCTTGTAATATTCGGGCTTCACGTAAAGGTGGGCGGCTTTACTGTAAAAAAGTTTTCAACCCTTGAGATAGAATGTGAGAATCCACTTGTGCTGCACACGGACGGAGAATATGTTTCCGATGTAAGACAGGTAAAGTGGGAGTGCCTTCCGCGTTTTCTTTCAATATTGAACTAAAAAATCCTGACTGGAGCGCGTTCTTGTATGAAAAAACACATTGTTTTCTTCGCTGAAATTTTTATCTTTTCTTTAACTGCGTCTTTTACTTCATGCGTAAACTCAAAGAATGTAGAGAGTTTCACTGCCATGGACACATACATTTCGATTTCCTCGTTCGGTCCACATTCCAAAAAGGCTAACATGGCGGCAAGGGCGCGCATAGCCGAACTTGAAAACATTCTTTCAACGACGATTCCTGAAAGCGATGTCGGCATGATGAACCTTTCCGACTCGTACAGAATCACCCGGCCCGAAACTGAAATTCTTCTTGATTTTTCTCTTTCAATGGCGGAAAAAACTTCAGGCGCGTTCAATCCCGCGCTTCTTCCGATTTCAAGGGCGTGGGGTTTTACAACAGGAACTTACAGGGTTCCGTCTGAAAGCGAGATTTCATCGACGCTTGAAAAGACGGACTGGCGCATGGTCTGTGTAAAAAAAGAGGGTTCTTGCGTTGTGGAAAAATCGCCTGGAATGATGCTTGATTTTGGAGCGGTGGGAAAGGGTTTTGCAGGAGATGAGGCGGCGCTTGTTTTGAGGAAAAACGGAGTGAAGTCCGCAATCCTTGACCTTGGCGGAAACATACACACTGTGGGCTCAAAGCCTGACGGTTCTGACTGGAACATAGGGCTGAAAAATCCGTGGGGCGGCGAGCCTCCCGCCGCTGTAAGGGTGAAGGACCTGTGCGTGGTTACAAGCGGCGGCTATGAAAGGTTTTTTACGGACGGTAACGGAAAAAGATACAGCCACATTTTTGACGGAAACACAGGCCGTCCCGTTGAAAACGACATTTCGGGCGTTGCTGTAATATCGTCTTCGGGGCTTTACGCCGACGCTCTTAGCACCGCGATGTTTGTAATGGGGCTTGAAGGGGCGTTGGACTACTGGAGGCGGAACAGGGATTTTGAGATGGTCGTGTTTTCCACCGAAGGAGCCGTGTTCTATACGTCGGGGCTTTCTGAAAAAATCAGTTTTTTTGCTGACTTTGAAAAGACAGTTTCCGTGGACTAGATTTTTTTTGCCGTTTTAAAGGCTTTTTAAAAAGCAAGGTCTTCCGCGCCGAGCGTTTTCCTGAGTCTTTGAATGTATGTTCCTTCAGCCGCGTCAAAACGGCGGACAAGGGCCCTGTGGTATGAAAGCG
>JBHAFG010000068.1:0-7632 GCA_041855945.1 Treponema sp.
CCCTGTGTTTTTTCTTTTAAAGCTTTACACGGGGGATTCGGAGGTTTCGCCGTCGGAAAGTCTTTCGCTTGCCATGTCAAGGCTGGGCGGAAAATGCGACATGGACATGATTGTATGGAGGAACGCGCCTTCCGCCGTGGCGCAGTTTGAGATGACCCTTCCGGGGCAGGACCTTTCGAGGGGCTGGGGCGTTTCCGTGTCGCTCCCTGGAAAAAACGCATCCCTTGTGCTTCTGTGCTATTCCGACGAAAAAAACTTTGAGCCGTGGCAGAATTTCATGCTTTCCTCCCTGAACTCACTTTCGATAGACAGGGGAAGCAGATCAAGTCCCGGCATAATGGTCTCTTACGCCTACCCGGAAAGTGAAGGGGTCAAGGTGCTTCTGGACATTGCAGGAAGAAAGGTCTCAACAGAGGTGAAAAAGGACGACGCCGAGGCTTCGATGTTCGTCCGCGACATGGAATTTTCCGTCCTCTCGCTTTACGCTGAGCATCCGAAGTGGAAGGAGGCGTGGAAGCGCTACTACAGGGCGATATACAGGGACGGTGCAGGAAGGCTAAAGCGCGCCTCGCATGACATTTATTCCGCCCTGTACGATGAATGTGTCCGCATGAATCCTGAAAATCCAATGGCCGCCATGAACGGAATCCTTCTTTCTTGGGTTCAGGATATGCCGTACGTCAGGGACACCGGAAGCGCCAAAAGAAGCGACCTGACAGACCCGGTGTCCACAGTCCTTGGAAAGGGAAGCGACTGCGATTCCCGGAGCCTTCTTGTTTCCGCCATGCTCAGGAACATGGGAGTTGATTCATGTCTTTTCATAAGCCGCGAGTATTCTCACGCCCTCTACGGCGTGCGCCTTGACATGCAGGGCGCGAGGCTTGAGGTGGAAGGTCTTGCATACGTCCTGAACGAAACCACCGCAAGGGGAGTAGGCCCCGGTCTTGTGGCAAAGGATTTCAGCGTTTCAGAATACTGGATTCCTGTGACTTTTGACTGAAAAAGGACTATATTTAAGAAATGCAGGTTTTTAAATGGAAAGAATTGATGGAAAATGACTTCGACCCTTTTTTTACGCCGGGGTCCGCAATTTCCATAGGCTCGTTCGACGGTCCTCACAGGGGACATGAAACTCTCTTTTCGTCAGTGCTTTCCGCCGCGGAAAGGCGTTCTCTTGAACCTGGAATACTCACGTTCACAAGGGCGCTTCCCGCAATAAAACACCCCTGCGACTACGCGGGAGACATTTCCGTTTCCGAGGACAGGCTTTTGATTCTTGAGGAACTTGGTTTTTCATTCGTGGTGCTCGTGGACTTCGACCTGAATTTCCGGATGCTCGATGGAAGGGAATTTTTCATGGTCCTTCTTGAAAAACTGAACCTGAAATTCATGGCGGAGGGAAGCGACTTCCACTGCGGACACGGAGGACGTTTTGGGGTGGACGAAATTCTTGCCTTCTCTTCTGAAAATGGAATTGAGTTCAGCGTGATGGACCTTGTGCTGACGGAAGGAAGACGCGTTAGTTCTTCGTTCGTGAGGCTTCTTTTGAGGGAGGGACGGATTTTTGAGGCGAACTCCCTTCTTTACAGACCTTATTCGCTTCATGTTGGAGTTTCCTCCAAGTCCATGACGGACTCATTTAAAATCGAAAGAAGGAGTCTGAGACAGGCCGCGCCTCTTTTTGGTTCGTTCAATGTGCTTGCAGACGGAACGATACGTGGAACCCTCCATGCGGATTCTGATTTTTTACTTGAACTTGAGAAAAAGACCTGCAGGGTGGAATCGCTTGCCTTCATTCAGGACTGATTTTTTTTTTAAGTAAAGTTCTGACTCCAGGGTAAGATTCACACATTACACAGTGTAAGGTTCACATATTGCACGCTGTAAGATTCACACATTGCACAGTGTATTGTACGTACATCGCGGCGTGTGTTCTTTACGCTATACAATGATTTTCGGTATGGATTCGTCCGATATAAAAGGGCGTTTTTTCATGTACAACCGACTTGCGTTTTTGCAGTTGCAATATATAATATTACACCATGAAACTTATCGTGAAACAATTTTCCGCCTTCTTTTTTTCCGCCTTTCTGTTGGCGGGCTGCGGACTTGAAAAAAATGCAAGACCGGTAGAGATTTCATTCTGGTCTTTTCCAAATTTCGCCTCCGAATCGGGAGTGCAGGGCGACTTTGAAAAATCGCTTGCCGCCGCCTTTGAAAAGGAACATCCGAACGTAAGGGTGAACTTCAGGCTTCTTGACTTTTCAAAAGGTCCGGACGAGATTGAAAAAGCCGTGTCTGAGAAAAATCCGCCGGACGTCATATACGACGCGCCGGGAAGAATAATTTCATGGGCGGACAGGAACCTTCTTGTTCCGCTGGACGACGTTCTTGCATCCGAAAAGCCATACATAACAACAGGGCTTCTTTCGGTTTCCGCCGGACACGACAGGCGCACATATATGTATCCAATGCACCAGGGCCCTTTTTCAATGGCGTTCAACAAGGAGATGCTTGAGGACTACGGACTTATAGATCTGCTTCCATACAGGAGGCTCGACAGGCAGTGGACGCTTGAGGAATACGAGAGGCTTTTGAGGGCGTTGAGGTCAAAACTTCCTTCGTCTTCAACGCCGGGCGTCTTCTTCTATAAAAATCAGGGAGGAGACCAGGGAACAAGGGCCTTCCTCATGAACCTGCACGGAAACGTGAGACTTCTGAACCAGGACTATTCTGAATACACTTTCAAGACCGCGGCCGCGCAGAAAAACTTGCGGTGGACGCTGGACGCCATGAAGTCGGGGCTTCTCCTTGACGGAAGGAACCTTACGTCAAACGACGCGATATCATACTTCGTGGAATCAAGGGCGGCCCACACGATTTTGTATTCACCGCAGCTGAACAAGATGTACGACGGAAAAAGGTCGTACAGGGGAAGGGACTTCACTCCAATCTACATGCCTTTTCCAAACAGTTCGTCCACCCCCGTCCTTGAATTCCTTGCGGGCGGCGCCTGTATTTTTGACGGCGGAGATTCTGAAAGGATTGAGGCGGCCAAGTCCTTCCTGCGTTTTATGGCGACCGACAGGGAATGGAGTTACGCCCTTGTAAAGGCTACGGGCGGCTTTCCCGTAACGTCCAAGATAACCCTGAAATTCGACGACGACGAACTTCTCTACAATTCCGTGCTGCAGCGCTTCTACGGACAGTACTACAACAACATAACGGGCTTTTCCCAGATGAGGGGCTACTGGAACTCCCTTCTGGTTTCCGCCGCGTCCGGCACGGACATTTCGGCGGCTCTTGGAGAATTTGTCTCAAAGTCCAACAGTTCATTAACAAGATAGAAGGATTTTTATGAAGAACCTGTTTTCAATCAAATCTGCGCGTTTATTTTCCATAAAGAACAAGATGATCCTGGCTCTCTCGCTCATGTCGGTAAGCCTTGTGGTGATATTGAGTTCAATAGCAATCTACCTCACCTCCGTATCCCTCACGCGCAACACGGAGGCCTTCATCTGCTCCCAGGCGGAAAGCGCGACTAAACTCCTTGACGAAAGGGCTTCGGCGATGTTCGGAAAACTTGAGTCCTATTCAAACCTTCCGCAGATTCTTGACGAGTCCGTTTCCTACAGGGAAAAAATACGCCTTTTCAGAAACGAAATACAGATGCAGAGGCTCCGGGGCTGGCTTGATTTTGGCATAGCGGGAAGGGACGGACTTCTTTACATGACGGACGGACGGGTTCTTTCCGTTTCAAAGACCGAATGGTTCAAGGCTTCGATTGGCGGAGAAAATTTTATGACCGAGCCTGAGTATTCCTCAAGCGAACGGACCTATGTTTCAGTGATTTCAATTCCAATGCGAAACCTTCAGGGAAAGGTTACGGGCGTGATGTGCGGCCATCTTCTTGGAGATTCGCTTTCAAACCTAATAAGCGACATAATAGTCGGAAGGACTGGAACCGCGTTCCTTTTGAATTCGGACGGTCTTGTGCTTGGAAACAGGAGGCCTGAACTTCTATACAGGAACATATTCACAGACATCCTTACGGGACAGCGCGGAGAATTCATAGACTTTCTTAAAGAGGAACTTAAAGGCGACGACCTTGAGGTGAACACGTCAAGGATCGGTGGGGTTTCAAGGATAGCCGCCCTTTCTTCCATGCGCTACACGGGCTGGAGGCTTCTCATAGTCGCCCCTTCAAGGGAATTTACCGCCGAAAGCACGGCGCGTCTTGTACGCATATTTGTTATAGTCGCCCTGGTGGGACTTGCGGTGTCGTTTGCGGTGGCCTTCCTTGTATCGCGGCAGATTGTGCGTCCTGTAAAGAACGTTTCCGAGGCGCTCAGGAACATTTCCCAGGGCGACGGGGACCTTACGATAGAACTTCCGTCAAAGGGAAAGGACGAAACGAGCCTTCTTTCATCCTATTTCAACCTGACGATCTCAAAACTCAGGAATTCCATGAGGAGCGTGCGGGAAGATTCTTCCGTAATGAAGGACATAGGAAATTCGCTTGAATCAAACATGAGTTCCGTGACTGCCTTTGTTACGGAAATCGGTTCGAGCATAGACGGACTGAACGAAAGCTTCGCGCAGCAGGAAAAAAGCGTTTCAGAAACTGCAGAAACGATAAACAGCATAATCGCGACCATAAAGGGTCTGAACATGGCGGTTGGAAGCCAGTTTGCGATAATGCAGGAGTCAAGCAGGTACTTCAACAGCATGGATGGAAGCATCCAGTCCGTTGGAGCGAGCATAGGCGAAACGCGGGAGGCGATAAAGAAACTCAGCCTTGCGACGGACTCGGGACGCGCGACCCTTTCCAAGGCGAGGGAGGTTTCAAAGCGGATTTCAGAGGCTTCAGGCGGACTCATAGAGGCTGGAACCATAATCGAAAACATTGCAAACCAGACTAACCTTCTTTCGATGAACGCCGCCATAGAGGCCGCCCACGCCGGTGAAAGCGGAAAGGGCTTTGCGGTGGTGGCGGCGGAAATTAGAAAACTCGCGGAAATTTCAAGCACGCAGGGAAAAAAGATAAGCGCCACGCTGAACAATCTTTCCGAGGAAATAGGGCTTCTTACCGAAGCGTCGATGGGGGCCGTGGACAGGTTCAACTTCATCTCGGAATGTTCTGGCGAGGTTTATTCCGCCATGGAAAAGGTTGTGCAGGACATGAGGATGCAGGAGGACAGCAGCAGGAGCCTCCTGCAGAAACTCGGCGAGGTTTCGGAAATTACAAGCAAGGTAAAGGACGACTCCGACCTGATGCTTTCTGGCGGCGAAAAGATTACGGGGGAAACGGAACGCCTTGACCTTCTTACAGGAAAATTGAGGACGGCCATAGATTCAATCGCATCTCAGGTCCAGTCGATAGACAGGGCTACAAGGGAATCATTTGACATGGCCATAAAAAACAGGACCAGCATTGAAAGTCTTGTGGAAGAGGTTGAAAAATTCAGGACTGAATAGAATTCAGGTTGAATTTAAATATGAAAATCTATAGAATGACAAGTGCTTTCAATTACGGAAGACCATGCGATTTTTCCTCTGACTGACTCCAGGAACGACCGGCAGGTTTTTCGCGTACGGGCAAATAATTTTTTAAGGAGTAAGTCAAATGGCACTTACAAAAGAAACAACTTCTTCACTCGTATCAAAATACGGTGCAAAGGAAGGCGACACTGGAAACGTAAAGGTTCAGATCGCTCTTCTTACAGAAAGAACAAAGCAGCTTACAGAACATTCCAAGGCGTTTCCAAAGGATGCTTCCGCAAAGCGAGCCCTTCTTAAGGTTGTAGGCCAGCGTCGCAAGATGTTGAGGTACTTTGAGCGCACAGACCTTGAAGGCTACCGCGCGTTCATCAAGGAACTTGGACTTCGCAAGTAGTCCTGAACCGTTGAAGTTAAGGCCTGTTGCCATGCACCGTGGTGGCGCAGGCTTTTTTATGCCTGCCGCGGTCATCGTGCGGTGAAGGATTTTCGTCTGCCAGATGAGGCACGGATTGGTTTCAGATGACTTCAATCTGAAACTTATCGGTGTCCTGTCGGAGGCCTGGAAATCTCTGTGCGATGTAAAAGAAAGAATACGACATAAGGATAAGGAAAAAAATGTCAGAAGTAAACAGAGTAACTTACAGACTTGGTGATTCAGATCTCATCCTTGAGACTGGAAAAATCGGAAAACAGGCGAACGGCTGCGTATACGCGCAGTGGGGTGGAGCGGTTGTGATTGCCACAATCTGCGCCTCAAGTTCAGTTACGGAAGGACAGGATTTTGTTCCCGTAACGGTTGAATACAACGAAAAATTCTACGCCGCAGGAAAAATTCCAGGCGGATTTGTAAAAAGGGAAGGGCGTCCAAAGGACAAGGAAATTCTTGTAAGCCGTCTCATCGACAGGCCCATGCGACCTCTTTTTGAGCCGTCGTTCGGACACGAACTTCAGATTGTGCCTACCTGCGTTTCAGCGGACGGCGTTCACACCCAGGACATCCTTGCGGTAATCGCCGCGTCCGCCGCGACATCAATTTCGGACATTCCGTTCCACGGACCTGTCGCAGCCTGCCGCGTTGGATTCCTGAACGGAAAATACGTGATAAATCCTACGTTCAAGGAAATCGAGGAAGCGGACATGGAAATCGTTGTTGCCGGAACAAAAGACGGATTTACAATGGTTGAAGGTGGAGCGAACGAGGTTTCCGAAGAAGTGATGCTCGGCGCCCTTGCGGAGGCGGACAAATTCATAAAGGAAATGTGCAGGCTTCAGGAAGAACTTGTTGCAAAATGCGGAAAGAAGAAACTTCCATTGAATCCGCTTGACGTTACCCTTGAGAACGCTGAAAAGATCGAGGAGGAGGCGACGCCTCTCCTTAAAAAGGCCTGCTTCCAGGACGGAAAGATGAACCGTGGAAACGCCATTTCAGAGGCCATCAAGACTGTTGGAAAAAACTATGCGGAACAACTTGAAGATCCCGTACAGGCAAGGCTTTTTGCGGCCCTCATGGACGACATCCAGTTCAAACTCCTCAGAAAGTCCATACTCGACGACGGCGTGAGAATCGACGGAAGAAAGACGGACGAGATAAGGCCAATTTCATGCGAGGTGAACCTTCTTCCAACTCCACACGGTTCGGCCCTTTTCACACGAGGAGAAACACAGTCCCTGGCGGTATGTACGCTTGGAACTGCAATGGACGAACAGGCCACAGACGACATAGACGGAAACAAGAGCGAACACTTCATCCTGCACTACAACTTCCCTCCATATTCGGTGGGTGAAACCGGACGGCTTACGACAGGCCGCAGGGAAATCGGTCACGGAAACCTTGCTCGCCGTTCTCTGGCCGCCATGGTTCCAAGCCGCGAGGAATTCCCGTACACGGTGCGTGTCGTTTCTGAAATCATGGAATCAAACGGTTCTTCGTCACAGGCTTCAACCTGCGGCGGCTGTCTTGCCATGCTTGCGGCCGGAGTTCCGATGAAGAAGATGGTGGCGGGAATCGCAATGGGACTTATAACAGAGCCTGAGGGAGACAATCCTTACGGACGCTACAGCGTGCTTTCGGACATTCTTGGCGAGGAAGACCACCTTGGCGACATGGACTTCAAGGTTGCTGGAACAAAG
>JBHAFG010000069.1:0-13352 GCA_041855945.1 Treponema sp.
CCGGACTACGATTGCTTTTTTGCGTTTTGCTTAACCTCACGGTGTCGCCTCGATTTGTAGCAACCATTGTAGCACGTGTGTAGCCCTGGACGTAAGGGCCATGATGACTTGACGTCATCCCCACCTTCCTCCGGTTTGTCACCGGCAGTTCCGCCAGAGTCCCCAACTTCACTTGCTGGTAACTGGCAGTAGGGGTTGCGCTCGTTGCGGGACTTAACCCAACACCTCACGGCACGAGCTGACGACAGCCATGCAGCACCTGTCTAGCAGGGTATTGCTACCCAGCCTTATCTCTAAGACCTTCTATTAGATGTCAAACCCAGGTAAGGTTCCTCGCGTACCATCGAATTAAACCACATGCTCCACCGCTTGTGCGGGCCCCCGTCAATTCCTTTGAGTTTCACCCTTGCGGGCATACTCCCCAGGCGGTACACTTAAAGCGTTGGCTACGGCACCCACGCTTGTGCGCAGACACCCAGTGTACATCGTTGACTGTGCGGACTACCAGGGTATCTAATCCTGTTTGCTCCCCGCACCTTCGCACCTCAGCGTCAGTGATCTGCTGGCAGCCTGCCTTCGCCATTGGTGTTCTTCCAGATATCTACAGATTTCACCCCTACACCTGGAATTCCGGCTGCCCCTCAGTCACTCTAGTCGCGCAGTTCTCAACGCAGTCCCGGAGTTGAGCCCCGGGATTTCACGCCAAGCTTGCGCGTCCGCCTACATGCCCTTTACGCCCAATAATTCCGAACAACGCTCGGGGCTTACGTGTTACCGCGGCTGCTGGCACGTAATTAGCCGCCCCTTATTCATACGCTACCGTCACCGCGGGGGCATTACCTCCCCCGCTTATTCTTCGCGGACAAAAGGACTTTACAACCTTCCGGCCTTCGTCGTCCACGCGGTGTCGCTCCGTCAGGCTTTCGCCCATTGCGGAATATTCTTAGCTGCTGCCTCCCGTAGGAGTCTGGGCCGTATCTCAGTCCCAATGTGTCCGATCACCCTCTTAGGCCGGATAACCATCGTCGCCTTGGTGGGCCGTTACCCCACCAACAAGCTAATGGTGCGCGGGCCATTCCTCCGGCGGGGCCGAGGCCCCTTTCCTTCCGCCACTCTAACCTGCGGAACCGTATTCGGTATTACCCGGTATTTCTACCGACTATCCCCAGCCGAAGGGCATGTCACCCACGTGTTACTCACCAGTCCGCCACTCTAGGGCGCCCGAAGGCGCCTTGCCGTCCGACTTGCATGCTTAAGACGCACCGCCAGCGTTCGTTCTGAGCCAGGATCAAACTCTCCATGATTATCTCTGGATTCCGAAGAACCCAGCGCATTTCACGTCAAGTCCGAACCTCGCATTATTCTGTAAAAGAATTGCCTTCCCGAAGGTTCAAAAACCCCAGGGAAGTTAGGTTCTGTTTGTTTATGGTCGCCCCTCCGTCATGGACGGGCAGGACGACCGGCACGAACCTTGTTCATTCGTCTTTCTTTCCTTCCCTCTGCTGTCAAACATCTTCCGTGGCACCTCCGTGCGACGGTGATAGTGAATATATACTTCCGCGCCGAAAGTGTCAATACCGCGCGCGCGTTTTTTTAAACTTTTTTTTGATTTTTTTTCGTCTTTTTTTTAACGCCGCGGGCGCGGAAAAACAACGAAGGCGTCCGCCGGAAGACGAACGCCTTTATGCCACACAGCAAATAAGAAACTACTGCCCAGAAGATTCTGCGGTCTCATCGGAGGATGATGCAAGGGCGTCGCTCCTCTGCCTTATTTCCGCATTCAGTTTCTTCACATCTTCTATTATGCGGACAACCTCCGCACCCTCGGTGTCAACCTTCGCCTTGGGATCTTCGATGAGTTTCTCCGCAATCATCCTTCCAAGTTCTTCGTAGCGTCCGTTCCTCTTGGACTCAAACTGTTTTTTTTCAATCCGAATCACGCTCTTGTCGCTGAAATCCTGCACTGCACTTCCAGCCTTTCCAAAAGCCTCCTTCGATGACTTTAGGAATTTATCAAGACCGTCCCTGAATTTATCCTTGAATTCTTCTTTTGTCATTGCAAACCTCCAATTTTTTCCGCCCCGCTCCGCGCTCAGCATGGAAGGAACGGAAGTTTCTCTATAAATATACAGTCATCACGCGCTTTACAAAGCGCGGACGCCGTAAAAAAATCAACTTTTGTGGTTGTAAATCTTGTAGTTCATCCACGGAAAAATCTGGTGCTCGGACTCAAGTTTTGTAAGCCATTCCGTGCTGACAGTCTTTGAACCCAGAGCATCGAACACGGCGGTAAAGTCGTTTATGCTCTGCTTGAACCGGCGTTCGGCATACTCAGGCTCGTCGTCGAATTCAATCATCTTCGCCCAGCCGGAATCCTGCGCCATCATAAGTTCCTTCGCGCCAAGGTTCAAAAGCCTTGCCTTGAGCCCGGTGTCGTCTGGAAAACGCTCGGAAAGATCGACCATACGCTCGCTCGCCTTCCTTACATAACGCATGAGCCAACTGTTCCTGCTTGAAAGAAGATCCTCGCCGTATCCAAGCCCGTTCGCCGCGCCATAGCACGGACGGATTCTCTGGAGGCTGTACTGCTGATCGGTGAGAGCCTTGGGAAGTTCAAACGAAAGCGAATGATTCTGCGAATTTCTGAAAAGTTTTTCCACGAACAAAAGTCCTTCCGCCCATTTTTCCCTGAGTTCATTCAAGCCAAGCGTAAGGACAAGTGAAAGAATCTTTTCAGAACCAAGATGCTCTTCCGCCCTTCCTAAAAGTTCCGCCTTTTTTGAAAGGAAGTCCTCCGCGTCCAATGAAACCTGATTTTCCGCCGCGGAAACACTGTACGGAACGTCTGCGTCGGCATTTTTCGACCAGTATTTGTAGCCAAACGAATATCTAGGCTGCCCTTTCTCCACAAAAGGTGAAAGTTCGTCCGCCTTGGCCTCAAAGCCAAAATCCCTGTTGGTCGCAAGATACACATCGTTTGCGGCGTATCCCTCATCCTCGTCAAAAATCTCCTCGTAAGCCCTGTTGTGCCTGCAGAACGCCACAAGAGAATTGTCGAACCTGGCCGGAGAAAAAATTCCCTTTTCCGGCTCGTTCTCCGAAAAAAGAAAACTCCTAGAATCAAGAACGGTATAGTTGAACCTCAACGCGCGAACGTATTTTTCAATTCCAGGATAATATCCAAGTTCGGGAAGCCAGAATCCCTCCGGAACCTCGCCGAAAAACGCCTTGTACGCGTAATATCCGGTCTCGACCTGGGCGTTCACAACCTCCGGAATGTCGTTGTAATGGGGAAGGAATATGTCGGTTCCACAGGTCGCAAGAAGTTCAACAAAGCCCTTCCTGTGAAAGTCCAGAAATTTCCTCAGGATCTTTCCCTTGATTCTTTCGTAGGTTTCCTTAACCTTCTGATTCTTTTCAAGACAACGCCTGACGTTTTCCTGAATCTCGGAAGAATACGACGAATGTTCAAGTTCCTTGCGTCCGAGCATTATCCTCTTTTCAAGCCACTCAAGATACTGGGCCTGGACGTCAGAATCCTCAAGCAGAGTGCAAACCACTGGCGAAAGCACAAGCGCCACCCTGAACGGAACAGAATCGGCCTCAAGCCTTTCAAACATGTCAAGGAGCGGAAGATAGGTTTCGTTCATCGACTCAAAGAATTTATTTACGACGGGAAGATTCTTCCTTACGTCGTCTCCAGTATGCTTTATATATTCCGAAGAAGCGTTCAATACAAGTACAAGTTTTTTTTCCGACATATACAACTCCACTTACTATTCTGAAAATGACTGCCTGTGATTCTGGTAGTGCTGCAGAAGAAGTTCCTCCATTCCAGAAATCTTCATTACAGGCGAAATGTTTTCCGTCTTTCCGGGCCTTATGTTTGAATGGAGGGAAGAACCCTTCGGCATCTCAAGGACGTTGGAAGAGGCAAGAATGTCTATGATTCCGTCAAGATTGAAAAGCAGGTCGACGCGGAAGAACTTTTTTCCCGCCGGAAGAAGTATGTACTGTCCGTTGTCTTCCTTTGAAAGCTGAAGGTCAAAATGCTCGTCAGGCTTCAACTGGTCCTTTTCCGAATATGAATTGACCCTGAGTTTCAGTTCGCTTACAGCGGCTCCCTGAAGAGAAAAGTGGTCCGCCTCGCTTATGTTCCAGTAGATGAACGCCCATGCAGGATTCCGAAGCATTATCTTCACCTCGGTGGAATTGCATGAACGCGGAAGAAGTTCAGTGTTCGGAGTTTCAAAATCCTCGTCCGAAACAGTAAGTTCAGTGTCGTCAAAATTGATTTCAGCCTCGCTGACCGATTCAAGAATCTCTCCGATCAAAAATCCCCTGTTCATGTTCTCAGGAACGTCAATGCTGTATCTATCTGCAATCTGCACTAAATCTGAAAAAGAAAGTGTTTCCAAGTACGCACGGTTTATAGAATCATTTAACATAGGCACAATTTTCTTAAAAAAAGAATTATTAGTCAAGGGAAAGACCTGAATACGCAATCATTTTCATGGTGGCTCAAAGCAGGCAAATTCCTCGCATAAAAAAAAACGCCGTCCCATGCAGACGGCGCAGTAAAAAAAAATCCGGACTATTTAAGGCAGGTAGAGATTCTTTCAAGAACCTTCTTCCTGTCAAGCGGCTTTATGATGTAGTTCTTCGCGCCAAGCAGAAGGGACTTCTTTACAAGCTCCTCCTTTCCAAGCGCGCTTACCATTACAACCCTTGCGTTCTTGTCAAAAGTCATAATCTGCTCAAGCGCCGTGATTCCGTCCATCCTCGGCATGGTTATGTCCATCGTCACCAGGTCGATGTTCGGAGCAAGTTCCTTGTATTTGTCAACGCCTTCTTTTCCGTCCGCGGCGGTAGCCACAACCTCGTAACCCTCGCTTGTAAGGATCTGCCCAAGCTGTTTTGCAACGAACATCGAGTCATCGACAATCATCACCCTGTAATTTGAACCATCGTCCTTGAGTCCCTCTGGCGGCCTCTCGTTGATTGATGGAAAGTCATTTACTGTTTTCATATTTGTCTCCTGATTTTATGCACGTTCGCGAATCGCTACGTTCACTTCAATTTTTCCGTATTCAGTTATAAGGGGAACAATCAGAGCCTCAACGTTCTCCGACGCTCCACTTAAAGCCGCAATCTCCATCTTCTGACCTGCAAAAAGTGCAGGAGGCGTAAGGTCGAACTTGAAGTTAAGCTCGTGAAGTTTTGTAACCGCCTGCGCCGTTATGAGGTTTGCAAGTTCGCTTATCGTCGCCTTTGCAAGGTCGTCAAATTCAGGAAGATCCTCTCCGTTCATCTTTGAGGCTACATTGAGGGCGGTTTCCATTGTCATGTCAAAGAGAACCCGTCCCTCCACATCGCCCGCAAGCCCTACAAGAGCTGCAACTCCCATTACCGGCATGGCCGTAGATTTCAGGTAAAGATTTCCTCTCTTAACCTCCGCACCGCCCAACACTTCTTTCAGAACCCTGTAAGAAGTTTCTACAAAAGGGTTAATATACTCAACTCTCATTGGTAACTCCTATTATTGTTTTTTGTACGCAGTAAGCGTTCCAACCGTATGTTCAATAAAATCCGAGAAATTGACCTTCTCGTTCTCTCCGATTACAAGAAAGCCGTTGCCCTTCAGCTTCTCGTCAAAATCCATAACAACACCCTTCAAAGACGCGTCGTCTATGAATGACAGCAGATCGCGGGCGAATATCAGATCCGTCATAGGAAGCGCGTTCGTATGAAGGCAGTCATGGTATTCAAACATTATGCTGTCCTTTATTTCCTTCTTGAAAGTATCAACGCCCGAAACCGTCTTGGAAAGATAAGGCGAAAGCCAGCCGTTCGCCCTGTCCGCGGGAACGGCCAAAAGCGGAGCATTCGACACGTTCAAGAGGTCGATGTCCTGCGCGTATATGCGTATGTTGGACTGCGGATAGCGTTTTGCAAGCACGCAGGCAAGACAGTAGGTTTCAGAGCCTTTTCCACAGCCCGGATTCCACACCACAATCTGCTTCGCCGTATTTTCAGGAAGAATCTTGTACACTGAATCGGCATAGGAATCAGACCACCACGAATCAGTGCAGGCAGACCAGAAAGGTTTAAGGAACAGCGCCGCGTCCGAGTCAGACTGAAGCTGAAGTCTTTCTTTTCCCCGCTCAGCCTTCCATTCATTGAAACGCCTGTTCACCCACTCCCTGTTCACTTCCGTCACGTTGAAATTCTTGTAGTTCTTAAGGCTTTCAATTATGAACCTGAGGTTCTTTTCATCCTCGTCGTCAGCCTTTGAAACTGAAACTTTCGCCGCCCCCGAAACCTGAGCTTCGGAAGTTTTTTTTGAAGAATCCGAGGGTTTTGCAGGACCTGTGGCGGCGGTTCTGTAAGAAGGCTGCTTGACGCCGGGCTTTACCGACACAGACTGGGACTGTCCTCCCTCAAGGGTTTCCTTTGAAAAAATTCCCTCGATGTCAAGAAGGATGTAAAGCCGCCTGCCGCTTTCAACAACGCCCGAAATGTACTTTACGTTCACGTCGCTGAAAAGCGGATGCGGAGGCTGGATGGTGCTTTTCTGCACGCCTACAACCTTGTCTATCTTGTCCACCACGATTCCAAAAGTCTGGTCGGCGACGTTCAGAATCAGAAGGTTTTCCAGTCCGTTCTTGGATTTTTCAGTTATTCCTATGTTGAAAAAAATCCTCAGGTCAAGAATCGGAATTATTTCTCCACGAAGATTGTATACGCCCACCACAAAAGGAAGGACGTTTGGAACGTATGTGAAATTTCCGGCCTTTGCGATTTCCTTTATGTACATTATGTCTATCGCATAATCCTTTCCAGAAAGCGAAAAAGTCACCATCTTGAAGTCAATAGTGGTCTGCTGCTTTCGAGCCGCCTCGTTGTCCGATTCTCCGCCTGCGGCTGCGACCAAAGACGGACTTAGCGTGTCGTCCGAAACAAGTATTGAATCTATAGTCATATTACCTCACTAGATGGCGGTGCGTTCCAACAGACGCTGCGCCGCGATGTCCTGCCTGAGACTGAGGTCCAGCAGCTGGGAAACATCTATAATCAAAGAAACCGAACCGTCGCCAAGAATTGAAGCGCCCGCGATTCCAGGTGAATTCGTGAACTGGTCGCGCAGAGGTTTTATTACAACGTCCTCCTCGCCCACAAGTGAATCCACCATTATTCCAACCTTCTTGTCCTTTGAACCGACTATGACGATGTTGCAGTACTCGTCCTCGCGGTTTTCCTGTATGCCGAAAAGCCTTGAAAGACGCAGCACGCTCACAACCTCGTTCCTTACGTTAAGCACCTCGTAGTTGTCGATTGTCTTTATGTCGGACTGCAAAATCCTCTGGCTTTCTATTACGGATGCGATAGGAATTGAGTAGATTTCCTTTCCAACGCGAACCAGAAGCCCCTGAATGATTGCAAGGGTAAGCGGAAGCCTTATGCTGAATGTCGTTCCGTGTCCCTTCTGCGAAGAAACCGAAACAGTTCCGTTCAACTTGTCTATCATCGTCTTTACAACGTCAAGCCCCACGCCGCGTCCTGAAACGCTCGTGATTGCGTCCGCCGTTGAAAATCCCGGAAGGAAAATCAACTGCTGGGCTTCCTGTTCCGTCAACTGCTTGTCCGGGTGGATAAGACCTTTTTCTATCGCCTTGTTCTTCACCTTTACGGAGTCGATTCCCGCGCCGTCGTCCGCTATTTCTATCACGATGAGGTTTCCCTCGTTTGAAGCCTTGAGAAGCACCGTTCCAACCTCGGGCTTTCCCGCCTTCTTTCTGATTTCAGGCGATTCTATTCCGTGGTCGGCGGAATTCCTTACGCAGTGCATGATAGGATCAAGAAGGTCTTCAACCACGGACTTGTCAAGTTCAGTGTCCTCTCCCTCTATTACAAGGTCAACCTTCTTGTTCAAGTCGCGCTGCAGGTCTCGCACGACACGCGGAAACCTGCTGAAAATCTGATTGATAGGAACCATTCGGATTTTCATGACCCCTTCCTGCAATTCACTGGCTATCCTTCCAAGGTTCTGGGTTGAAGAGCGAAGTTTCGACGAAATGGTCTTCAAGGCCGAACCGTCCGAATCAAAGATGTTTTCAAGTCCGCCATATTCGTTCATGACGGCGTTTCGCACATCCTTCATGCTCTTTCCTTCCCGCAGCTGCTCAAGATATGAAGGAAGCTGGTCTATCAGGCGGTGTATGGAACTTTTCAATGTGCTTTCTGCGGTCTGGAACCTTATAAGTTCCTCTCCAAAATTCGAGGCGAGCTGGTTGAACGCCGCCTTTGTAATTACAGTTTCGCTCACAAGGTTCATAAGGGAATCTATGCGCCTTGAATCCACGCGGAGGACCGATCCTTGAGAAACCGCGTGTCCGGTTCCAGAGTCCTTTTTTTCAGACTGGGCGGAAGAACGCGCCTTTTCCGCGACTGCGGAAGAAACCTCGGCCGCCACGGCGGAAACTCCATCCCCGGAGTCAACATCGTCTTCAGGTTCGGAATGAACCTGCTTTGAATGGGCAGACTCCACATCGGAAGATGCCGCTTCAATCCCGGAGGAAGCCTCCACAGGCCCGTCGACAATCTGGGCGTCGGTTGCAAGCGTAACGTCGCTAAGATAGGCGACATCCTCTATTTTTTCAGCGTTGGACTCGGATGCAAGATAATAATATACAAATTCGTAGAACTGGTCCTCGTAAAGGGCGTCAAAGTCCGGAACGGTCTTCAAAACGCTTCCCAGAGCCTTCAGGGCCGCAAAAACCTGTATTCCTCCAACCGAGTTCATCGGATTGCTTTCGTCAAAGCGGACGGCGACACGCCAAAGCTTCTGAGCGCCCTCGCATACGCCCTTGAGTTCCATATAGTCGCTTTCTGTAAGTTCAGGATATTTGAACGGAGAAGCCGCCGCAGGAGCGTTCTGGACCTTTGCGGCAGGCTTTGGCTTTTCCACCGCCGCCTTTGGTTTCTGCGGCGCGGGCTTTGAACCGTTCTTTTCTGGAATGTACGCCTTGAGCCTTGAAACAAGGGAATCCACATTTTCCTGATAGATTCCGCCGCCGGACCTTGCCTCAAGCATGGCCTTTATGACATCTATTGAAGACAGAAGCACGTCTATGACATTTTCATCAACAGAAAGCCTGTCGGAACGAATCTCGTCAAGAACGTCCTCCACCTTGTGGGTGAAGCCTGACAGTTCATTCATCTCGACCGTCGCAGAACCGCCCTTGAGCGTGTGGGCCGCGCGGAAAATTTCGTCAACGGCATCATGGTTGTTCGGGTCGTTTTCAATCACGAGAATATTGCTTTCGAGGGTTTCAACCTGCTGTTCCGCTTCACTGAAGAAGTCTTTCAGAAGTTCCTCGTTGTTGGGATCAAGATAATCACTCATGGTATAGAATTATATACCTAAACCGTCATATTTCAAGAGATTTTAAGACAAATTCGCAAAGGAATCTCCCCTGCGTGTAAAGAAAGGCAAAAATAACGCCGATAATGAACTTGGATTTTTGTTTCAGGAGTTCTATGATGAAGAAAACAAAACGCTTTTTCACACTGTTCGCGGCACTCGCATCCATTACGCCTGCATTTTCAGACATCTCGTTCAACGCGCTGGCAGGCGCGACCGCCTCTTTCAGTTCAGACTCGAAGAACGAAAAATTCGACCCCAAACTTGAGGTGCAGACATTTTTTGCAGGACAGATGAACCTTTCTGAAAACCTGATACTGCACGGCGAGTTCACCGTAAAAACGGGAGATTTAATAGAAAATTCAGTGTTCAACGAAACGGACGCGAAATTCCAGATTGACGAAATATCGCTTGTCCTCAGGACCGCGGGAATAGAAACAAAAAACTATTTCAGCGTGTTCATGGGAACATACGAACCGATAGGTTCGGACATATTTTTACGAAGGCATTTCGGAATTCAGCCTATAGCCTCAAAACTTACGGAAAGCTGGCTTGGAACCGCCGGCTCTGTAATATATCCGCTTGTAGGCGCGGGTTTTTCCGACATCGTGCAGTTCGACCGCGCTCCTGTCGCCCTTGGATTCTATACATACGTGAACCACGAACTTGACGACAGTTTTGTGTTCAACATAGACGGAAGGCTTTCCATGGCGTACAGATACCTGAAACTGGACATTTCAACAGGAATCGGAACTCCGCTCAACACAAGCTACTACGAAAACGCATATTTTGTGATAAACAAACTCTACTGGAGGGCGGGAGTAAATCTTCTTTTGGGAAATCCGCACAACGCGTCGATTTTTGTACAGGCGGGAGCGTCTGAAATTCCATTTTCCAAGAACAACACGAAAATTTCAGTCTCCGACATAGACGCGTACCTGCTTCTTGAACCAAGGTTCAACTTTTCGGCGTTCTGCCTGCACCTTACGGCGTGGAACCTGCCGTCAAAGACAGTCGGAGAACTCCTTTTCATAGACAACACCCTGGGTGCGAACATGAACATATTTTCAGACGATTTTTTCATAAAGGACCAGAGCGTAATAATCGGACTGAACGCCTCTGTTTCATTCCCTGAAAAAAACTACCTTGACCTGCAGCGTTTCAACGTGTTTTTCCAGGAGGACTTCGACGTATGCATCGCCCCATACGCTTCCACAAAAATACTGAACGGAGACCTGAACATAATGGCGAAAGTGAACGTGATGGACATAATAAAGGACAAATGGTACAAGGGCTTCGGCGTGAGCGTGGGCTACAAGACCCAGTTCTAGCGCCGCCGCACATACCGTTGCGGTACGATACAACGCGCTGCAATACGCCCAAAAGCGCCGCTACACAAAAAAAACGCGTCCAAAACACGGGCGCGTTTTTTTTATCGTGTTATTTTCGTTCCAGCAGCAGCGCATCACAGCCGAGCAAATGGCATGGACGGCCGATACATGGGCCGTCACAAGACCGGTTGCATTTCCAAAGGAATCAAACAGGAATCAAAGTGAAAATTTTGAAAGCCTTTCGCAGGCCTCCTCCACATCCTTCTGGTGTCCGAAAGAACTGAACCTCACAAAAGATTCTCCGCTTGGTCCGAAGCCCGAACCGGGGGTTGTAACGATGTTGCACTTTTCAAGAATCGCGTCAAAAACGTCCCAGCTCCTTCTGCCTGGAAACTTCGCCCACACGTACGGACTGTTTCCGGTGGAATAAATTTCAACTCCCATGTCGCTGAAATTCCTTCCCCTCAGCGTCTCCTCGATTTTCTTGACGTTCTCAAGGTAGTAGTCGATCACATTCCTCATCGCCTCAAGTCCCTCGGGTTCAAGACAGGCAAGACCTCCCGCCTGCACGACGTTCGACGCTCCGTTGAAAAGAGTGGTCATAACCCTGTTCCAGTCCCTGTTCACGCTCGTTCCGTCGGCAAATTTCAAATCGTTTGGAACGACCGACCAGCCAAGCCTTACGCCCGTAAATCCCGCCGGCTTTGAAAATGAATTTATCTCTATCGCGCAGGTGCGGCTTCCCTCAATCTCAAAAATCGTCTTGGGAAGGCTCTGGTCTCGTATGAACTCGCGGTACGCCGCGTCGTATATCACAATGCAGTCGTTTGAGTTCGCAAAATCAACAAGTTTTTTGAGGTCTGATTTTGTCGCGCAGGCTCCAGTTGGATTGTTGGGCGAACAGAAGTAAATCAGGCTGTTCTTCCTGACCTTTGAAAGGTCTGGAAAAAAATTGTTCTCTGGAGTACATGGCATATACGTTACGCCCCTGTAGCCCTTTCCGTTGTTCCTGCCGGCCGCACCAACTATTACAGAACCGTCGACGTAGACGGGATACGCCGGGTCCTGCACCGCAACCTTGACCTTCGAGCCAAAAAGCGTCTGGATTCTTGAAATGTCGCATTTCGCACCGTCGGAGATGAACACCTCGTCCGCGCTCGCCATTCCCTTGTACCATACTTCCGCTATCTTTGAACGCAGTTTTGAATTTCCCTGCTCGTCTCCGTAGCCGGAATATCCTTCCATGGTGGAAAGCCCCATCGAATAGTCCGCCATCGCCTTTGCGATGAATTTTGGCAGCGGTTCAGTTGTATTTCCTATGCTCAGGCTTATTATCCTTGCATCTGGATTTTTTTCTGCGAATTCTCGCCTTCTGCGAGCCACTTCCGGGAAAAGATATCCCGCACTCAAATTGGCAAAGCCCGTGTTTCTTCTAATCATGATGCGAATATTAGCACATTTGCATAATCGTGAAAATGAGGATTCCTTGCGCATGGCAAATGACAAGATTCGTTTTTAACGCTAAAATGTCCGCACTGGGAAAGGCAGGCTGGATTACAGACGGTGGAAACAGGCTCAAAGAAATCCCTTGATTTAATTTACGAGGTTTTTTTATGAAAAATTACTTTTCGAGCAGTGCTTTATTCACTGACTTCTACGAGCTTACAATGGCACAGGGCTATTGGAAGGAAAAAATGAACCGTCCAGTCGTATTCGATATGTTTTTCAGACGGCATCCGTTCAACGGCGGATTTTCCGTTCTTGCGGGAAACGAAACGCTTCTGGACGCGATCACGGAGTTTTCGTTCAGCGAAGACGACATCGACTTTCTTAGAAGCCAGAAAATATTCGAGGAAGGCTTTCTTGAATATCTGAAGGAATGGAAATTCACCGGCGACATCTACGCCATGGACGAAGGAACCGTCGTTTTTCCTCAGGAACCGCTTGTAAGGATACACGCAAATCTAATCGAGGCTCAGATTCTTGAAGGACTTGTACTGAACATCCTGAACTTCCAGAGCCTCATCGCAACAAAAACGGCAAGGGTGTTCCTTGCGGCAAAGGGCGCCCCGCTCATGGAATTTGGACTTAGACGGGCGCAGGGACCGGACGGAGCGATGAGCGCCACAAGGGCCTCGTACATAGGAGGAGCGGCGGGAACATCGAACACTCTCGCCGCAAAACTTTACGGAATACCCGCAATGGGAACTATGGCCCATTCGTGGATTATGAGCCACCAGTCTGAACTGGAGGCGTTCAGGGAATACGCAAAGATTTATCCGGACAACTCGGTTTTCCTTATAGACACATACGACACGCTTAAGTCCGGAATAAAAAACGCCATAATCGCAGGCGGAGAACTTGCCGCCAAGGGAAAGAATTTTGGGGTACGCCTTGACTCCGGCGACATATCCTACCTTACAAGGGAAGTCAGAAAGGAACTTGACAGGGCGGGTTTCCCCGACGCAAGAATTTCAGTTTCCAACGAACTTACGGAAGAGATAATCTCGACCCTCGTTTCAGGCGGAGCGCCGATAAACAGCTGGGGAGTGGGAACGCACATGGTTACAGGCGGAACGGAATCCTCGTTCACTGGA
>JBHAFG010000070.1:0-11590 GCA_041855945.1 Treponema sp.
CCCTTACAAGTTCAAGGGCTGTAATCTTCTGGTTAATTTTTTTTGCGCCGCGGGAATTCGGTTTTGAAGATGGCGCCGGTCTTGACTCGGGCGTTTTGGTATCTGACGTTTTTGTTTTGGTCGCCGAGAACACGGCGCCTGGCAGCGTGCCTGACACGGAGTCTTGCGCCACACATGACGCACCGTCAAATTCCGGGGCGCCGAACGCCGCAAAACCAAACGATGCAAGGATTAAAACTGCAATTTTTAAAGTGTTTTTCATAAGAAAGTCCTCTTTTACGGGGGTTCCCTGGACTCTCTTATAAGACCGTTTCCGGTCTAAAAATATTAATTTTTTATGTAAAATGTCATTTTTTTGCGGAATTTTCCACAAGGCTGTAACTTTCTTCCGTCAAACGCAGGATTTTTTCAAAATCTGCCGCGGATTCAAGCAGAACTGTAATCCAGTGTTTTTTGTTCATGTGGTAGGCGGAAAAAACAGTCTTTCCGTCCACAAGACCTTGAATTTTTTCCTGGGACGCCTTCAAGTTTGCGACCCATACGTATTCATCGCTTTCAATACCAAGTTTTTTCAATCTGATTTTCATTACAAGCGAAAACCACTTTTTGTTTCCGCAGCGAAACACGGCGTAGTCGGGAAGATCCTCCCACGGAAAATCGGGTCTCGCGCCAAAGCGCTCTTCAATGAAGGCGACGTATTTTTCCTTTACGTCCAAGGTTTCAAAGCAGGCGTTCTTGATTTCTTCCATTACGTCTGAAACCTTCTCCCTGAGTTTTCCAACAAAACCGCCGTTCGCACGCGGAACGTCAAGGAGGGCGTATTTTTCATCTGCGGAATCGTCCATACAGTCGGACGCAGTTTTTGTACAGTCGGGTTTATTTTCCATACAGTCGGGCCTGCAGACCTTTACACCGGCATTTACGCGGTCTTTAAACAAGGCGGATTTTTCAAAGACTTCCGCCGCAATATTTTCGCCGTCGATTGAAACCTTTACGTAAAAGTTCGGAAAATCCGGTTCAAGCGATTTTTTTAATACGAGCCGCCCCGAAACATCCTCAAAGCCGAACGCGTAAAGCGGATCCTTTTTAAGCGACGACGTGCGCATGATGTAAGAAAAATCCATGTAAAAATACTAACAGCGCGCGGACAAAAAATCCAGTACGGAATCCCCCCTCGTTAATGACAAAATTTTTATATGTATGAAAAAATTTTGATATTTTTTAGGATTTTTCGCATGATAATTTGAGCAAGACTGGAGGCAGATATGAAAAAACAGACGCGCGGTTCGATTGTAAATCTTGACGGCGAGCCGTTCTACAAAATTGAGAACTATGACTTCATGTCGGATTTTTTTATGACAATCACCAGTTCAAGCGACGTGTGGAATTTTCTGTGGTCTCACGGTGGAATAAGCGCCGGACGAAAAAATTCAGATTTTTCGATTTTTCCATACTGTACAAGCGACAAGATTCAGGACACCAAAACAGTTACAGGACCTGTAACACTGATACGCATACGCTCCGACGGATTCAAGGGAACGCTGTGGCAGCCGTTTGAAAACCTTTCGTGCAGGGGAAGGGAACGTTACGCCGACAACCTTAAAATACAGAGGAACCTGTACAAGAACATGAACGGAAGCAAAATCTGGTTCGAGGAAGTAAACCTTGCGCAGGGACTTGTGTTCAGATACGGCTGGACTTCAAGCGCAAAATACGGTCTTGTAAAGATGAGCCGCATAGAAAACCTTACAGAAAAGAAAATTCCGCTTGAAATTCTTGACGGCTGCCAGAACATAATGGCAAGTTCCACCCAGGCGGAAATACAGAATTCAAAGAGCAACCTTTTGAACGCATACAAAAAAAGCGAGGTTGTGAATGACGGAAACATTGCGATTTTTGGACTTTCGTCGATTCTTACAGACAGGGCGGAGCCAAGCGAATCGCTGAACACAAACGTCAGCTGGTTTTCAACAAACGAACCTGTAATACTTTCTGAAAACGCCGTACAGTTTTTTGTGCAGAACAAAACATCTCTTCTTGAAAAATCCGAGGGGCTTCTTAACGGACGGCGCGGCGAATGTTACATAATCCGCAGAATCGACCTTGCGGAAAAATCTGCGGAATGTTGGGAGCAGATTCTTGACGTTGACTACGACATTGTGAAACTTGTGGAACTTCAATCAGAAATTCAGGACAGAAAAAACGCCACACGCCTTCTTCTTTCGGACATACAGGAAACAGAACGTAAACTTGAGCGCAACATACAAAAGGCGGACGGACTGCAGCGTTCAAAGAACAGGATCGCAGACCTCCACCACAGGACGAACGTAATGTTCAACATAATGCGCGGCGGACTTTTCAAGGAATCCGAGAACCTGGACATGGCGGACTTCAAGGATTTCTGCAAAAAACGAAACACAAACGTGTTCTACAAAATTGAAAATTTCACGGAACAATCCGAACTGGACATGGCGGCAGACGATCCGAACGTAGCACGACTTTCAAGCGAATATCTTCCGCTCACATTCAGCAGGCGGCACGGAGACCCAAGCCGTCCGTGGAACAGGTTCAACATAGACCTTCAGGACAAAAACGGCGGCGACAGGACATACTACGAGGGAAACTGGCGAGACATCTTCCAGAACTGGGAGGCGCTCCTCTGGTCGTTTCCTGCATACACAAAAAACGTAATATCCGTATTCATAAACGCAATGACGCTCGACGGCTACAATCCATACAGGATAAGCCGTAACGGAATCGACTGGGAGGTTCCAGAAAGCGGAAATCCGTGGGCGCAGTACGGATACTGGGGCGACCACCAGGTAGTATACCTTCAGAAATTCCTTGAGTTTTACAGAAACCTTGACTGTAAAGCCCTGCTTGAAATGTTGAACGAAAAGAATTTTTCAACGGCGAACATTCCATACAGGCTAAAGTCATACAGTGAGATTCTTAAAAATCCACGGAGTTCACTGTTTTTTGACCATTCCCTTGACGCATCAATAAAAAACCTTGAAAAAAACTACGGAACTGACGCAAGGCTTGTTCTTGACGACTCTGGAAAGGTGATGCACACAACAATGGCCACAAAACTCATACAGATTGTCCTTGCAAAACTTTTAAATCTGATTCCAGACGCGGGAATCTGGCTGAACACGCAACGTCCGGAATGGAACGACGCGAACAACGCCCTTGCAGGATACGGAACTTCCGTTGTAACGCTCTGCCACCTTTACAGGATGCTCTCGTTCCTTAAAAACCTGCTGCACGAAAACGACGTTGAACTTTCAGTACAGAAAACAGTATACGAAACCCTGACGCAGACGCTGAAGATATACAGCGAATGGAACGAAAAAAACAGAACCGAAGGAAAATCAAACGCGTCCAAATGCGAAGAAATACAGGGCGGAAACGGAAACTGCGCCGAGGACGAAAAACGCCGCGCGCAAAGAAAAGAGTTTCTTGACAGGTGCGGAAAGACATTTGAAGAAGAACGCAGGATTCTCTTTAAAGACGCGTACACAAACGAATACGTGAACGTACATTCAAAGACACTTTCAGAATATTTTTCCGTATTTCTTGTAGAAATAGAAAATTCCGTAAGAAAAAACCGCAGGGCGGACGGCCTTTACAACTCCTACAACACGGTAAAAATCTGCGACGGAGAAATTTCTGTAATAAACCTTAAACTCATGCTTGAAGGACAGGTGGCCGCCCTTTCCAGCGGAATTCTTTCAAAAGAAGAAACGCTTGAACTTGCAGGAAGCCTCAGGAAAAGCGCGCTGTTCGAGGAAAACCAACATTCATACATGCTGTACCCGAACGAAACCCTTCCGCGCTTTACAGAAAAAAACAACATACACGAAAAAGAACTTTCAACTCTGAAGGATTTTTTGAACAGGACGGAAAATACAGTCATAAAGAAGGACAGGAACGGAATCTTCCATTTCAATTCAATTTTCAGAAACGCGGAAACTCTTGAAAATTTCCTTGAACGGCTTTCCGACCGTAAAAAACCTAATGAAACTGAACGCAACGCCCTTCTTTCGCTTTACGAAAAAAAATTTACACACCAGACTTTTACAGGACGTTCGGGAACATTCTACGCATACGAGGGTCTTGGCTGCATTTACTGGCACCTGGTTTCAAAACTTCTTCTTGCCGTGCAGGAAAACCTTGAAGGTTCAAAGGACAGGCTGTATTCGTTCTATAAAGATGTAAAGAAGGGGCTTTCATCGGCAAAAACGCCTTTTGAATACGGAGCGTTTCCGTTTGACCCGTATTCCCATACACCGTATAGACTTGGAGCGCAGCAGCCCGGAATGACCGGACAGGTAAAGGAAGAAATAATAGCGCGTTTCATGGAACTTGGCGTAAAGATTCAGGACGGCTCTGCCGTTTTCAATCCAACCTTCCTTGAAAAGACTGAATTTGAGGACGGAAAGATTGAGTTTTCGTGGTGCGGAACAAAAATCGAATACGTAAAGGACCTTGAGTCCTGTGTAAAAGTCGTTTACAGTCCTGAATCCCAAAAGACTTTTACAGGAAGGACCCTTCCGCCCGAGGAAAGCAGGATGTTTTTTTCACGGAGCGGAAAAATAAAAACGATTATAGTGGGTCTTTCAAAATAAGGCTCAAGACAATAAGCGAATGAACCTCACCCGCAGACGGTTTCGGCAATTCCTCCATACCACTGGAACCGTCTGCACTTTTTTTTGCCTAAACGCCCTGCGGGGTTTTAGGGGCGCAAAGCCACTAGGCGATGGGGGATGCCGAAAAGCGACTGCTTTGAGGCTGGGGGGAAGGCTTTCCCCCTCTGCATTAAAACTCCCAGCCCTCTGTATTAAAGCTTTCGGTGCAAAAAAAAAATCCAGCCTTTACAGACTGGATTTTTGGCTGTTTGTTTTTTCAGGATTATTTTGAGTAGAATTCAACAACCAGCTGTTCTTTTACAAGTACAGGGATTTCCGCACGTGTTGGAAGCGCTGTAAATGTTCCAGAAAAGTTTTCTTCATCCCTTGTGATGTAAGGAAGCGGAGCCTTGTTGTCGCTCAAGAAACACTTCTTGAACTGTTCGCTCTTTCGCACCTTTTCAACCAACTGGATTGTAGTTCCGACCTTTACGCTGTAAGACGGAATGTTGATGCTTTTGCCGTTCACCAGGAAATGATTGTGGCTTACCATCTGGCGCGCCATACGGATAGAGTTTGCAAAGCCCATTCTGTAAACCAAATTGTCAAGACGACATTCGAGGGAAACCAAAAGATTTTCTCCAGTGTTGCCTTCTTTGCGGGTTGCGGCTTTGTAATAACGAACAAGTTGTTTTTCCAGAATATTGTAGTATGCCTTGATCTTCTGTTTTTCGATCAACTGCAAACCATATTCCGACTGTTTGTGCTTTTTACTGAAAGCAGGACTGTTTGCTCTGTCCAACGCTTTTGGGTGTCCGCATACGTTTTCACCAAGTCTTCTACATTCTTTGAATCTAGGACCTCTTCTTGTTGCCATTTATGACTCCTTCAAAAATTTACCGATTTAAAATCAGTTCTAGGATTATACAGGAATTTGAAACCGTTAATCAAGGCTTGGAAAGTTTTTTTACAGGAAGCGCGGTTGTACAAAACGCCATCTTTACAGCAAGCGCGGGCGTATTGCAACGGCAGGCGCGCCGTTGCAGGACGCGTTTAACAAGTTCCAAAATAAGCGTTATAATTCCCCGCATGGACACATTCTCAAAGGAGAAGCGGCACGATGTAATGTCACGAATAAAAAGCCGCGACACATCCATAGAAAAACGCATAAGGTCCGCGCTGCACCGCTCAGGATTCAGGTTCCGCGTGTGCGACAGGCGTTATCCTGGAAGCCCCGACCTTGTGCTTCCGCGCTATTTTGCTGTCGTTTTTGTGAACGGCTGTTTTTGGCACGCGCACGAAAACTGCGGTTTTTACAGGATGCCAAAGACAAACGTAAGGTTCTGGCAGAAAAAGTTCAACAGAAACCGCGAGCGTGACGCTGAAGTGCGGAAAAAATATTCAGACATCTGCTGGCGTGTATGCACCGTATGGGAATGTGCGATTCGTGGCAAAGATTCAAGGCGGCGTATTGAAAACGCCGTTGAAAAAATAATACAGTGGCTTGACGAAAGCGTTGAACCTGAACTTGAAATCCGCGGCTGACTTCCCGACTTTTACAGCAAGCCCATACACGCCAAGAAGTTTTATACCATTTGACTTTTAAAACGTATTTTGTTATATTCTAACTCACTTTTGCGGAGTTAGCTCAGTTGGTTAGAGCATCACGTTGACATCGTGGGGGTCGGTGGTTCGAGTCCACTATTCCGCATTTTCTGCGTTAGCGCTGGTAGTGGCTGGCTGCAAGCCAGTTCCAAGTCCGGCATGCAGCGCGCGCCATGCGTACAATCCACACAAACTTTTACAGAAACATATTTTCCATACAAGAACTTTTTGTCCGGACGCGGAATGAGCCGCGGCGGGGCTGGCGAAGACAGGCCACGCCTTAAAGACGGCGAACCACGGACATAGCGACCCTGCAAGTTTTACGCAAGTGGAACTTGCAGGGGAACGCCCTTAAAAAAAATTACAGCATATTCAGAGTGTCGGACGGATTTTGCTGCGCGTTCACCTTTTCCTGGGCGCGGACAATTACGCCGTTTTCGTCAATCAGATATGTTGTGCGCACCACTCCCATGTAGGTTTTTCCGTAAAGTTTTTTTTCTTTCCAGACGTCGTAGGACTTCAAAACGTCAAGCGATGTGTCGGAAAGCAGCGTGAACGGAAGCGAATATTTTTCTTCAAATTTTTTGTGGCTCTGAACGCTGTCCTTGCTGATTCCAACGACTTCGGCGCCTTTTTCCCTGAACGACGGAAAAAGTTCCGCAAAGGAACACGCCTGTTTTGTGCAGCCGGACGTGTTGTCCTTTGGATAAAAATAAAGCACAAGTTTTTTTCCTGAAAACTCGTCGAGCGTACGAATTTTTCCGTTCTGGTCGGGCAGGCTGAACGCGGGCGCCCTTGTTCCAATTTCAAGCATTTTTCCTCCATAAAGACGAGCGATACGATTCTGCGCGAAAAAATTACGCATCGTGCAAGAATAATACGGTCCGGTGCAATGCAATTACACTTTGCACAATGCAAGAGCCTCGCCTTCATATTACACTTTTTTTTGAATTTACGGCAAGGCTTGAAAGTTACGACGGGATTTGAATGTTCTGCCAAATTTTGAAAATTCCGACAAATTTTGAAAGTTCTGCCGATAGCGATTTTTACACTTTCAATACACGCCTTCCGTATTTCCGGACGGAATGTTACCTTCGTTTTTCAATTTGTTTTACGACGCTTTACATCCGACTTACAACGCTGAATTTCCGCACGATCGCCCAAAACAAAATATAGCCATAAATCTTGACTTCTAGCCATCTATGTGTGATAATTTGGACTGCAGAGAGCGTTCAATAATGGCGAGTAAATTTAATGACACGGCGAACGCTCAATGACGGAGAAAGCGAGCAACAACGCAAAAAACACAAGGAGTGAAAGTCTATGTGCAGAGCGACTATTTATGACGCACGGAATAATTTTTCTTCTATGGTAAAACTTGCCGAGGGTGGCGAGCCTGTGGAACTTACAAGGCACGACAAACCTGTTGCCGTCATCATCAGTTGGGAAGAATACGAAAAACGTAAGCCAAAGCAAAGTTTTGTTGAAAGGCTTGCGGAACTCAAGGCAAAATACGCGGATGAACTGGAAGGCTTTGAAGGTCTTGAAATCCCTAAGCGTGCAGTACCTGATGAAGCGTATCTTAAAAAAGTAAGTGAAATGTGGGGTGAGTGATGAAGCCTGTTTATCTTTTAGACACAAATGTAATATCCGAGTTTTCAAAGCCAAGACCAGATCCAAATGTTTTAGAAAAATTAGCGGAATTTGAAAGCGTATGTGCAATCTGTTCAACAGTCTGGGAAGAAGCCGTTTTTGGGTATGAACGAATGGCCGATGGAAAAAAGAAGCAATACATAGGAGATTGCCTTCAAGACATAAAATCAACATACGACATAATCCCCTACGACAGTTTTGCCTCCCAGATTTGTGGCGAAATCAGAGCAAAGTGCGAAAAAATCGGAAAACCGGCTCCTTTCTACGACAGCCAGATTGCCTCAACAGCCATAGCAAACAACATGATTTTAATTACAAGAAATACCCAAGACTATACGGAGTTTGCAAAAGGCACAATGCTCAAAGTGGAATCTTGGTGGGCGTAAGGAGTTATAACGGTGGCAAGGCAATAATAAAAGTCTTGCAATATATTATAGCAGTTGTATACTATACATATAAATCGCAAAAAAAATAAGATAGAGCAGTTTATGAAAGTTTTATTAGATACGAATATTATTATTCATCGCGAAAATATAAAAGCTACAAATTATGGCATAGGGTTATTATTCTATTGGCTTGATAAATTGCATTACGAAAAATGTATACATCCTTTGGTATTTGACGAACTCAGAAGTTTTCAAAATGAAACTATGCAGGAACTATATACAGCCAGACTCTCTGCATATACGCAATTAAAAGCAATTGCAAATCAAACAGATGAATTTAGACAAAAACTTCCCGAACCAAAGAATCACAACGATACAGTGGACAATCAATTACTTTATGAAATTTATTCCCACAGAATTGATTTACTAATAACCGAGGATAAAAATCTTCGGAACAAATCAAAAATATTCGGAATCAGAGATAAAGTCTTATCTATCAACGACTTTATTACAAAATGTACATATGAAAACCCTGAACTTATATCGTACAAAATGCTTGCTGTAAAAAAAGAAGTTTTTGGAAATATAGACATAAAAGCATCATTTTTTGATACTTTTCGACTTGCTTATCCTAAATTTGAAGAATGGTTTGAAAGGAAAAGCAATGAAGAGGCTTATGTCTGTAGAACAAATTCAAATGATATTTTAGGATTTTTGTATATAAAAACAGAATTTGAAAACGAAAATTATTCTGATATAGAACCTGCTTTCAAACCAAAAAAACGATTAAAAATTGGTACTTTTAAAGTTGAATCGTCAGGTTTTAGATTAGGAGAACGATTTATAAAAATCATATTTGATAACGCTCTGGAACGTGGAGTAGATGAAATTTATGTTACACTTTTTGAAGACAGGCCTGAATTAAAAGCTCTTGAAGATTTATTACTTGTTTGGGGATTTAAAGAACATGGAATAAAGAAAAGTTATGGAAAAGAAGAAATTGTTTTAATAAAAAAGCTGCAAAATTTTAATAATAGTATTTCTATTAAAGAAAATTTTCCAAATATATTATTTAAGCAATGTCAAAAATTTATTTTACCTATACTTGCAAAATTTCATACAAGTCTACTTCCTGATTCAAAGTTGAATACTGAAAACGAAATTGATTTTCTTGGTAAAGAACCACATAGATATGCTCTTCAAAAAGTTTATATATCTTTTACTTCCGAGCGAAATATAAAACCTGGTGATTTACTAATTTTTTATCGTATGGCTGAGAATGGAGAAAATAAAAGGTATAAATCTGTCCTAACATCTGTCGGCATTATTAGTTCCATAAATTATAATTTTAAAACAAAGGATGAATTCTTTAGAACTTGTAAAAACAGGAGTGTGTTTTCCGAACAAGAACTAGAAAATTTTTGGGGGAATAAAAAAACACCCCTTCTTGTAGTAAATTTTATATTTATAAAAAGTCTTTCAAAACGTCTAACTCTTGATTATTTATGGAGTAATAATATAATTCAGAAACCAAACGGACCGAGACCATTTACAAGACTTTCTGATGCACAATTTACAAATATTTTGAAAGATTCTAGTACTCAAATAAATTTTATAAAGGAATAATGATGTGTAAAATACTATTATCAATAAATCCAGAATATTCATCAAAAATTTTAAATGGAACTAAGAAATTTGAATACCGTCGTCAAATTGCAAAGAAAATTGTTGATGAAATTATAATTTACTCCACCTCGCCAGAGATGAAAATTGTTGGTTCAGTAAAAGTAATGGGTGTAATAAAGGGAACTCCTGCTGAACTTTGGGAAAAAACAGAAAAATATGCTGGTATTTGTAGAGAGAACTACTTTTCGTATTTTGAAGGAAAAAAAACTGCCTATGCATACAAATTGGATGACGTAAATTTATTTTCACCACCAAAAAGTTTAGAGGATTATAATATCAAGACTGCTCCACAATCTTTTATATATTTATAGTTTATCTAAGGATATAAAACCTTGCCAAATAAAGGCAGTGCCTTCATAATTTTGCATTGTATACTATACTAGGAGTTAAAATGTTGTCAAATATATTTGAAATAAAGAAAATTACAAAATTTGATTTATTTATAGAGATTTTTTCATTTGCTGTTTTTTTAGATATCATTTTTGCGTTTCATTTTTCACAAGGTTTATTTGACTATACAGCGTGGGAAGATACTGTAAGTAAAAAAAACATAGGAAAATTCATATATCTGTTAATAATTTATGGAATGCACAGAATTTCACTTCCTCTGTTCATTTGCCATTTTACGTATAAAATTAGTAAATATTTTTTTGATATTTTCAAAACAAAAGAAAGTAATTCCGAAGATCTTTACTGTTCAGCAAATGGATACGAGTCTATTCTAAAAGCAAAGATTATTTCAATAAATAAAAAAGATTCTTTTTTAAATGAAAAAATAAAAGACTTTCAAAAAGAACGAAGGGTGATAATAAATTTATCTGTCGCTTCTATCAATGCACTTCTATTGTTCGCAGTGAATATGTTTTGTAAGAATACTGGCTTCAATAAAATACTTAATCTAATAGTAAATAATGATTTTTTTGAATTTAAAAAATTTACTATCATAATTATAACTGTGATTTTTATAATCTCATTAGTGTTTATTGTTATTAAAGGATACGATAACTATTTTAATGAAAAAATTTATTGTCATGAACCTATCCCTAAAGTCAACACTGATACTAAAAAATAAAATATTGACAACATAAACTGTTTAAAAAATGGTGCAGTTTACATATTAACAGCAAATTGACACGCCGCGCCCCTGCACGAGTTATGTTTTATCACCATAATGACGGGATAATTTAGAGATGATTACATCTTCAAAATTTCTTCTGCTGTCAATGACTGTATGAACAATTATTTTGTCTTCTGAAATTTCATAAACAATCCTATAACAGCCTTGAATCAGTTCCCTGTATTTTGAAATCCCCTGTCTGTCCAGTTCTGGAACAATTCTCCCACTTTTTGGATATTCTTTTAAAGAAATTACGTTGGATTCAAATTCGAGAATAATTTTTTCAACATAATCCCTGCTAAAAGAAAAATAATGCTCAACTATTCCATTCAAATCGTCTTCAGCAAATTTGGAAACAACAACTTCTTTAATTTTCAAGATTATACTTCCTTTTTAAGGAAGCAAAAACTTCCGAAGCGCTTTTTGTTTTTCCCGCTTTTATGTCAGTTTCAGAAAACTGGATTATTTTCAGCAAATTAAATGCGTTTTTCATCTCCTGATACGATTCGACA
>JBHAFG010000071.1:0-18264 GCA_041855945.1 Treponema sp.
AAACGACCCTCGCGGACGCGAGTTCTGGCAGACAAAGGGAACTTCCTCAATCACCGAAAGGATAATCTGGGACGGACTTTCAAACGTTCAGAAATCTTCTGGCGGAATGGCGGAGCGCGTGCAGTCCGCGATGGACTATCCGTACAAGTTCACCGTTACGGACGTGCTTGGAATGACGAGCGTTGTGGAGGGTGTGATTCCTGTTGACGTTCTTGTAATACGCGACGGAAACGTTCTTAAAATGGCGGTTCCTTCAATAATATTCCGTTCCGACAACGCAGACTTCAAGACCAAGGCGGAAGTTTCAAACGGTCTCAGCCCTGAACAGGCGGAAAACAACGAAAAAGTCCTCAAGCGAATCGCCGAGATTTTGAACAAATTCAAGGATTACAAGGTTACCGTTGTTGGACACGCCAACAGGGTTACCGACAATCAGGCGGAGGAAACCGAAGACAATCCACGTCAGTGGGGACCTGCGCTGATTCCGCTTTCAGCAAAACGCGCGGAATTCGTAAAAGATTATCTTACAAAGAACGGTGTGGGTGCGGCAAGGCTTTCCACTGAAGGAAAGGGCGGCACAGAACTGGTTGTTGACTACAAGGACAAGGACAACAACTGGAAGAACCGACGCGTAGAGTTCATCTTGCAGAAGTAAGACTGTTCTGTAAAACAGAATGCCCGGAATTGTTTCCCATGCGAAATGGTTCCGGGCTTTTTTTTATGTTTTGAATCCGCCCTGTAAAACTTCTACCTTGCTCCGTACCAAAGGACCGCAAAGGCGTAGTTTGCAAGCAGGAAAATTGTGTTCATCAGTGTAAAATGCGCAAGGTATCTTCCCCTGCAGTTCTGGTTTTCCTGTACGAACAGTTTGTATGAAATCAGGCTTGCAAGGGATGCGACCAGGGTTCCGCAGCCGCCAATGCTTACGCCAAGCAGAAGGAATGAGCTGTTTTGTGTAAAGCCGGAAAGCAGCACTGCGGCAGGAACATTGCTTATGACTTGACTTGCAAGAACGGAAACCAGAACTTCTTTTCCGGCAAATATTTTTGCAACAAGGTCCTTGATGAAACTGATTTTTCCAATCGTGTCTACAAAAATAAAAAAACAGACGAAGGTTAAAAGCAGAACGTAATCCACTTTTGCCAGGGCCTTTCTTTCGGACAAAAGCAGGACGGCAAGCGTTGCGATACAGGCGGCCTGCATTGGAATGAGATGAAAGACTGCCAGCGCCACAAGGACGAACAGCGAAAGATACAGTATTGTCTTTGCGGGTTTGGGAACTTTTCTTTTTTCTTCAAAATTTACAAAGGTTTTTTCGTTCTTTAAAAACATCAGGCTCGACATGAGCAGTAAGAAATTGAAGAGTGCGAGCGGCGCTGTAGTCTTAAAAAAATCGCCTGCCGTAATGGAAAAAAATGAATGAAGATAAATGTTCTGGGGATTTCCAAGTGGAGTCGCCATGCTTCCCATGTTTGCGGCCAGGGTTTCAAGCACCACTATGAAAATCGAATTTTTTGTCTGACCGCAAAGGTTCAGTACCACAAACGTAAATGGAACGAAGGTAAGGAGCGCAACGTCGTTTGTGATTATCATCGAAGAAAAAAAACACAGCACCACAAGAACAAAGGCAATCGCCCTTACGCTATGGACTTTTTTTAAAAGCGATTCTGCGATGAACTCAAATATCGAAATCTGTCTGAATGAGTTTACCACCGCCATCAGACAGAACAGAGTTCCGATTACTTTCCAGTCTATTGAACGGAACGTTTCCAGTGTGGGTCGTACAGGCAGGAATGAGATGCAGGTGCAAAGGAGTACAACCACAAATACAATTTCTTTTTTTAAAAACGCTTTTAGTTTCTGCAGCATATTCTTCTGTTGGTTTTTCAGTTTTAGCACGCCGTGTTGCGCTCTTGTATGCGTCGCCATGCGGTGAGTTTTACACGGCGGATTATATGAGGCGTGAGAGGGTGTTGTCGTGCTGGCGCCAGTTTTTGTCAACCTTTACCTGAAGGTCCAGTTCCACCTTGAAAGGGAACACGTCCTTGATTTTTCTTGTGGACGCGATGCGTATTTCCTTTATCATCGAGGCGCCTTTTCCTATGACCATTCCCTTCTGGCTTTCCCTTTCAACGCATATGAACGCGCGCACCCATATTTTTCCGTTTTCGCCGCGGCGTTCAAGGTCGGCGATGTTCACGTAAAGGCAGTGCGGCAGTTCTTCTTCAAGCCGGTTTATCGCCTCGCCCCTTATTATTTCCGAAATTCTGAACGAGATGTCCTGGTCGGTGTACATATCCTCGCTGTAAAATGGAGGCTGTTCGGGAGAGATGCTGTAAAGCGATTTTAGAACTTCGTTTATTCCCGTGTCGTCTTTTGCGGACATTTTGATTATACGTTCTTCTGGAAGGTCGGGAATGTTTTCCGTTATGAAGTCGCGCGCTCTGTCCGTACGAGATTCCGCCGCGTCAATCTTGTTGAGCGCGACCACCAGGTTTTTTGAATATTTTGACGCAAGCGTCATGTTCATAAGTTCTTCATCTCCAGGGGAACGCGTCGTGTCGATTATGTACAGCACGCAGTCCGCACCTTCAAGTTGGTCTTCCGTCAGGGATTTGAGCCTCAGGTTCAGTTTTTTTTCGGATTCATGGTAGCCGGGCGTGTCTATGAAAACCAGCTGTCCGTAAGACGTGTTCACTATTCCCCTGATTGCGTTCCGTGTGGTCTGCGGAATTGGAGAAACTATTGATACGGGTTCCTGGCAGGCGGCGTTCAGGAATGTTGATTTTCCCGCCGACGGACGGCCAAGTATCGCCACAACGGCGGACCTGCTGCCGATTCCAAGGTTTTCAGATGCGTTTGCACTCGTGTTTTCGTTCATGGTCGAAGTATAGCACAAAAATGCGGTCGAATTTCAAGTCGCCATGGCGTAAAAGTGTAAAATATTTTAAATCGAATATATGGAGGCGTAACTTTCCATCAGGTCTTCAAATTCCGCGGAGGTGTCCGCGCATATGGCGCAGGCAAAGTAGAGCGACACTGCGGATTCGGTGGTAAGATAGCCCATCGGAACCGCGCCTTCACGCCACACGTCGTGGGCGGTTACGTAGTTTGAAAAGTCCAGCGACATCTTCTGCTGCGACGTGCAGTAGAACCTTACGCCCTTCTGGTTTCCAAGAAGAAGCAGTGGTTTTAGCGAAAAGTCGCTGTTTTTCATGTTTCCGCTTCCAAGTCCGTAAAGTTCAAGGAATACGGAATGGACCTTTGTGTATGAAATGAGGTTTTTAAAAAGGTCGCTCCTGAATCCGGGATAGAGCCTGAACATGAACATCTGTCCGCTTGCTTCGGTAAGAAGCCTGTTTATTACCTGTTTGTCAAGGTCTCCGACTCCCGCAAACTGCGCCGCTATAGGACCGCTGTCCGTGAATACGGGCTTTTCAAGATTCCAGTTGCAGAAGCTTCCCGGCCTGTCAAAGTGCAGGTTCAGCGGAGAAAGAATTTTTCCTCCGAACGCCACAAAAACTCCGCCTTTTTCTTTTTCCGCCGTTTCAAGCGCGAGTTTCAGATTTTGCGCCGCCTCGTCGCTCTCGGAAGGAAGCGTTGACGAGCCTGTAAGGACGATTGGAACTGAACAGTCTGAAAAAAGCCAGAAAATAAGGGCCGCGGTGTATGAAAGCGTGTATGTTCCGTGGGTTATTACAATTCCGTTCGCAGTTCCGGCGTTTATCCTAGACTCGATTTCTGTTATGAGTTCCGCCCAGTTTGAAGGTTCAAGTTCCTCGCTGAAATACTGTCCCGCTGAAATCACCTGTACAGGCATTTCAGGTTCAAGTTTTTTAGCCATTTCCTTGATTACGCCTGAATCTCCGCTTGTTATCGTTCCGTCCGCCTGCTGGACGGCGGAAATCGCGCCTCCTGTTGTTATGACGTATATGACGCTTATGTTCAGTTCCTGTTTTATGAGGTGTTTTACAACCTGCGGAACGGCCTTTCCCTTTGTTTCCCGCATTACAAGTCCTGTAAGGAATTCCAGCGGCGGCATTTCGCCGTTTTTGAGTGTGCGGCACAGGTTGGGGTTTTCTTCGATTACTTTCTTTACGTATGGAAGAAGTTCCTTTTCTGTTCCAATTTCCGAGATGTTCAGAGTTTTTATCAGTTTTTCTGGAGAAGAGCCTGTTTCAAACGTTGCGCGGATGAGCGTTTTTGCCGCCGCGCTGTGCATTTCTCCTGAATCAAGTTTTTTGATTATGAAGGCAAAACTTTCCTCTGAAAATTTGGACTCTGAAACGGAGATGTTTTTTTTGTTCAGAAGCCTTGTCAGTTCGGACGCCATCCAGTGCGCGGCGTTCAGCGGTTTTGCGCCAAGAAGCACAACGTTCTCAAAAAAATCCGCCCTGTCCTTGTAGTCGCAAAGGAATTCCGCCCTCAGCCTGCTGACTCCGTACTGTTTTTTGAACCTGAGCCGTCTTGCCTCTGGAAGTTCAACGTCTATTTCTGTGGAGAGTGTTTTTGTTGCGTTTTCAATGTTGAACGTCTGGGGATTTTCAAGTTTTTCAAACCTGTGCTTCGCCTCCTCGCGTTCCTGGTAGAATTCCGTGCAGCCCTTGTGTTCGTTCCAGACCCTGCTTTCGCTTGAAACCTTTTTGCCGGCGGAAAGCATGTTTTCCTGCCTGTTCAATTCCTCGTTCACCGCTTTTCTTGCAAAGTTGAACGAATTCAGGTTTCTGAGTTTTACGTACGTGGCGTTTTTTTCAGGATACAGGGCGAGGGCCACATACGCGTTGCATCTTATGGTTTTATCCGCGTTTCCGTAGTCTGAAAGGCTCAGGTACTGTGAAAGCCTCCTCAATTCTTCAAGGAAAATTTGAACTTCCTCGCCAAGTTCAAACGACGGGGCGGTTTTTATCCTTATGCTTGGAACGACGCCCTTGTTTTCGGACGAAGAATTTTTCAGGTTCGCGCTCAGGATTCTGTCCTCTTCAATCCTTATTTCTTCGATTCTGATGGACTTCTGCCTTGAATGGAACGATATGTTCATGAAGCCGTTTTCCGCAATCTTTATGGAAAGTCCTGTGATTTTTTCGTTTTCGTCCAAGTGGAGGTTTGTGGTTTTTTCAATGTCAGAAAGCGGCGGGATGGTGCAGCCCAGAGCCTTTGAAAGTGTCGTCGTCTTTGAAAGTGAATCCCTGTCAACCGTGATTTTTCCGGTGTTTTTGTCCGCTGTAAAAAGTTCATTCGAAGCGGGCAGCGAAATTCTTGCTTCGATGTACACGAAGGACTGATACATGGATTCCTCCTGGACTGTCAATTGAAAAATAAAGAAAAATCTTGAAAATTATATCGTTTTTCGCTCATTTGTGATATACTGGCAAAAAGTTTTTACTTCTATTAACAATGAAGAAAATTTAGGAGTTTTTGTGAGCAAACACGATTTCCCAAAAATCCATTTTTATGATCAGGATTTTGTAGACATTTACAACAAGTCATGGAATATGCTTTCAGATTATTGGATTGATCCAAAGACGGGCGAAAAGTCCACTGACGGATATTTCATTTACCCGATGGACGGAAAACTTGTTGTGGACCAGTTGGAATCAATCTTCTCTTCATTTTTCCTTGTTTATTCAAACCGCAATTTTGACGCGAACAGGAACATCGACTATTTTTACGAACGTCAGGAAGAAAGCGGCGCAATCAGATGGCAGTACGATGCAAGGTCGAAACAGCCCATTCTGACAAAGGAAAATCCGGAGGGAATTGGAATGCCGCTCTTTGCGTGGGCGGAATTCAACCTCTATCACAAATCGGCGAACAAAAAGCGCATAAAGGAAGTCATGCCGATTCTCCAGAAGCACATGGCGTGGATAGACCAGACTTTCAAGCAGGAGAACGGACTTTACGCGGTCCCTCCAAGCGCGAGCACAATGCGCAATGCTCCAAGGGAAAATGCCCGTTACACTATAGACTTCAATTCGGCGATGGCCATAAACGCTTCGCATATGTCCGCGCTGGGCGACATTCTGAACGACAAGGAACTTAGTTTCCAGTACAGAAGGATGTATTTTTCAATAAAGACCAGAATCAATTCGCTTATGTGGGATTCCGATACAGGCTTCTACCACGACCTTGACGCTGATGGAAACAGGCTTCCGGAAAAGACGATTGCGGGCTTCTGGCCCCTGCTTGCGGAAATTCCAAACGCGGACAAGTCTGAAATTCTTATAGCGCATTTGAGCGATCCGAAAACTTTTGGAACGGAGCATCCATTCCCAAGCCTTTCCGCAGACAGCCCTTCGTTCAGCGAAAACGGTGAAGGTTTCTGCGGAAGCGTTTTTCCGATATTCAACTTCATGGTCATAAAGGGACTTGAAAAATACCAGCAGTACGAAATGGCACGTGAATGTTCCATACGCCACCTGTACTTCATCCTTGAGGCGTTGATGCCAAACGATGAAAACGAAAAGGGCGACGTGTACGAGGCCTATCTTCCGTGCAGGGAAGGCCGTTCAAGTTGGACGGGAATGCCTGATTTTCCACGCGCGCATTTTCTTGCCGGAACCGGACTTTCAGCGATAGCCCTTATGATTGAGAACGTCATAGGACTTTCGATAAGCCTTCCAAGAAAAACCGTTGACTGGGTGATACCAAACCTTGAGATTATGGGCATAGAGAATCTTTCTCTTAAACGAAACCTCATCACGATTTTGAGCAACAAGAGCAATCGCGGTTGGGAAATACAGATGGAAAGCGAAAAACTCTATTACTTTACAATAAACATCATAGACCAGAAAAAGAAGACCCTGCCAATCCCATCAGGCAAGTGTTCGATGCTCATAGACAAACTGTAGTTTTTAAAAAGGCGGAATGTAGATGACTTTCAACAACGCGGCAGCACCAGAGGCGGTTATTGAAATCGGTTCCACTGGAGTAAGGCTGCTTGTAGCCGAATTCACCTCAGACGGAAAAAGAAACGTCCTTGACCGTGCGGAAATGCCGGTTTCGTTGGCCAAGGACGTGTTCACCACGGGAAGCATAAGCCGTGAAACCCAGATGCTCTGCCTTCACATTTTGACGCGATACAGGGAGCAGCTTTCAGGCTGGGGAATTCTTCCTGAAAACACAACTGTGATAGCGACATCCGCGTTCCGAGAGGCAAAGAACAAGGATCCCGTAATGGACAAAATCCTTGGCTCTACAGGTTTCCGCGTGCGTGTGATAGACGGAATCGAAGAAAACCGACTTATGTATACGGCCGTTACTGAACTTCTAAAACAGGAGGACGTGAAATTCGCGACGGAAGACACTGTGATTCTTGAGGTTGGCGGCGGTTCTACAGAAATGATGCTTATGAAGAAGGGTAAGATTGCAGGCGCGCACAGCCTCAGGCTTGGAACGGTGCGTCTTGAGTCAAAGATGAAGACTTCATCGGAATCACTTTCCGACGTCCAGAGGTTCATAGAAGAATACACCACCGACACCAAGGGTTCAATTGAAAGCGAGATAGACATTTCACAGGTCAAGCAGTTCATCGCGGTTGGTTCTGACGCCACGCTTGCGGCTATAAACGCAGGGAAACCGATTTCAACATTCCTCTGGTCGATTGAGCGCGAGGCGTTCGACAGTTTTGTTGACGAAATCCAGGAATATTCCGTTGACGAATGCGTCGCAAGGTTCAAAATTTCATACAACGACGCGCAGAGCCTTCATGTAAGCCTTTTGATTTACAAGATGTTCATACATCTTACAAAGGTCCGAGTGATAATAGTTCCGGAAACAAGCATACGCGACGGACTTATCGCAAGCAAGCTTTCAGAGCCAAGCGAAGAACTTAAAAAAGAATTCTTTCAGCAGATAAAGGCTTCGGCGATGAGCCTTCTTAGAAAATACCATGGCGACGAGGATCACGCGGAAAGGGTCCGCCGATACAGTCTGAAAATTTATGATTCGCTTGCAGGCGAAATCGCGCTGGACGAAAGGTCGAAGCTTCTTCTTGAACTTGCGGCGATTTTGCACGACATCGGAATTTTCATACGCATGGACGAACACAACCTGCACAGCGAATACATAATACGCCATTCAGAGATTTTTGGAATCACCCATACGGAAAACGTGATTCTTTCCATCATTGCAAAATACCACCGCGGAAAAGATCAGCCGCAGGACAACGAACAGTTCCAGATTCTTGCAAGGTCGGACCGCATGAAGATTTTAAAGCTTACGGCGGTGCTGCGTATTGCCGACGCTCTGGACAGAAGCCACGGAAAATCTTTTGAGGATTTTTCGCTTGAGGTGAAGGGCGACTCGCTTATGATTCGTACAAAGGGAAGCCAGAACGTCGCGTTGGAACGCTTTGCCCTCAAGGAAAAAGGCTCTCTTTTTGAGTCTGTGTTTGGCTATAAACTTACGCTTGTCTAAGTTTTGAGGAGGAATGTATGGAGCCAAGATTTTTTAACAGGGAACTCTCATGGATAGAGTTCAACAACAGGGTTCTGTATCAGGGACTTAGAAAAGAACTTCCTCTGATGGAACGCATTCAGTTTCTTTCCATTGTAACGAGCAATTTTGACGAATTTTTCCAGGTCAGGGTTGCGTCCGTAAAGAGGGCGATGCTAGAAAACCCTGACGCCGTTGACATTTCGGGGCTTGTTCCAGAGATGGTGCTTCGCCAGATTTCATCGCGCTGCCACCAGATTATAAGATGCCAGCACGACTGCATAAAGGACGACATCCTTCCAGAACTTGAATCAAAGAACATAGTTTACGTGAAGCCTGAAAATTTTACGGGACAGCAGGCGGAATACGCGCAGAACCTCTTTAAAACGGAAATTTTTCCACTTTTAACGCCTTTGCGCACGGATACGGAAGTTTTTCCTACAGTCGCAAACCTTTCTCTGTACGCCGCCTTTCTTTTAAAGCCGATTTCTGGAATCCGAAATTCAAACGTTGACCTGAAGGGCGACGACAGCCTTCCAAGAATCGCGCTGGTACAGATTCCGCAGGGAATTTCACCGATTGTATGGCTTCCTTCTGAAACACAGCAGAAAATGTTCGCCTGCACGGAGGAAATAATAACGGAATACGGAACGCAGCTTTTTCCGGGATTTGCCGTGCAGGAAACACTCGTGTTCAAAATTTCACGCGACGCGGATTTTGCGGTGGAGGAGGATTCCGGAAGCAACTTCATACACGAGATGGAAAAAGTTCTCATACAGAGAAAATCTTCGTTCGTCGTTATAATGACCTGCAACAAGACAAGTGAAAAAATCAGCAGGTTTCTGACTGAAAAATTTAAACTTACAGACGACGACGTTTACTACGTGGACGACTTTGTTGACCCTTCGATTCTTCCCGAACTCAGAAGTCTTGACGAGGGCGGAAAAATGAGTTTTCCAAAATGGCAGAATTTCTTTCCGTCAGACCTTCCGAAGGACGAACCTTGCTGGGATGTTTTAAAACAGCGCGACGTTCTTCTTCACGTTCCATACGAATGTTACGACCCCGTGATAAATTTCATAAGCGACGCCGCGGAAGACCCGAACGTTCTTGCGATAAAGATGACGCTTTACAGGACCGGAAAAGACTCCCCGATTGTAAAGGCGCTTGAGACCGCGGCCCAGAACGGAAAGCAGGTTGTGGTTCTTGTTGAACTCAAGGCGCGTTTTGACGAGGAGCGCAACATCGCGTGGGCGAACGAACTTGAGGCCGCGGGCGTAACTGTAATATACGGACTTGTAGACCTGAAGGTTCACGCAAAGATTCTCATGGTCATGCGGCGTGAAGGCGAGTCCATAGTCCGATACGCGCATCTTGCCACGGGAAACTACAATCCACGAACGGCAAGACTGTATTCCGACCTTTCAGTGTTTACCACGAACTACGACATTGTGAACGACGCGACGCAGTTCTTCAACCTTGTAACGGGATATTCAACATTGCAGAACATGAAGCAGTTGGGAATGGCTCCTGTAACGCTCAAGTCCAAGATTCTTGCGATGATTCAGCGTGAGATTGACAGGAGCGACCCTGAACGGCCGGGGCTTATAATCGCGAAGATGAACAGTCTTACACATTCAGAGGTGATTTCCGCGCTTTACAGGGCAAGCCAGAGCGGAGTGAAGGTGCTTTTGAACGTCCGCGGAATATGCATGCTTGTTCCGGGCGTGCAGGGCTTGAGCGAAAACATAAAGGTCGTTTCAATTGTTGACCGCTACCTGGAACATTCAAGGATATTTTATTTTCAGAATGGCGGAACAGAAGAAATATATCTTTCGAGCGCGGACCTGATGAACAGAAACCTTGACAGAAGGATTGAACTCATGTTTCCGATTCTTGACAGGGAGGTGTTCAGACAGGTCAAGTCGATTCTTGACACGTATTTCGAGGACAATACAAACGCCCAGTATTTAAAGGAAAACGGAGTCTGGGAGCCTGTTGTAAAAAAAGAAGGCGAGCCTTCAAGAAGGGCGCAGGAAATTCTGTATAAAAAATACAGGAAGCGTTTTGATTCTGCAAACAAGAGACCTAAGATTGAATTTGAGGTGAGGCGGAAGGACTGACGCTGTGATGCAACTTGAAACAAGGGTAAAAATTCCGTTCCTCTGGGGAAAATCCTCGTTTGAAAAAACTATCTGGGGCAGCATAAACCTCATCGTGGGACCTAACGGCTCTGGAAAATCGCTTCTTGCCGAAGAACTCAAAAAACAGTTCGAGGCGCAGGGCTACGATTCTACGTTTTTAAGAAGCGACCGTGTGAACCAGGACGAACTTTTAAACCGCATAAGGACGGATCTGCGCGTCCGTGAAAAAATCGAGGCGGTTCTTTCCAACATGTTTGGAAAATCCATACGCTTTGAAGAAAAGACCGGCGGCGAATTTGTTCCGATTGTGGTGAACAAACTGCGCGGAGTTGAATACAACCTGCGTGACGGAGAATGCCACGGTCTGCAGGAAATCCTTACGCTTCTTGTCGCCCTTTACAGCTGCAGGACAAAAATACTTCTTGTTGACGAACCTGAACTTCATCTTCATCCACAGTTCCAGCAGTTTTTTATGAACGAGATACGAAAGGTTTCCGAGTCGGAGCCGCAGCGGATTTTCTTTCTGATAACACATTCTCCGTATTTCATAGACCTGCACGCCGCGGAAGATTTGATGGGCGTTGTGGTCTGCCATGTGAACAGAGTTCCAACGTACATAGACTACCTTGAGGACAGGGATGAAAACCTTTTCAGACGTTTTCTTCCAAGGTTCAACACGTATCACAAGCAGGTGTTTTTTTCCGACAACCAGATTTTTGTTGAGGGATACACAGACCAGCAGGTGCTTACAAAACTTCTTTGCTGCGTTGAAAACAGGAACGGAACGGCTGGAACTGGAATCATAGACGTTGGTGGAAAGGACGAACTTGGCGTGTTTTTCAAGGTTTGCGCCCTTTTAAATACGGAAAGCAGGATAATCACGGACCTGGATTCGCTTTTCTGCGGAAAACTGCGAGATGAAGTGTGCGAAGACGAACGTCCCCAGGACTGGCTTGACGCCCAGATGGAAAAACAGGAGGCGTTCTACAGTCAGCTTTTTACGCGCAAGGAACTGGAAGCCCCTATAAGACTTGAAAAACTGATACGCAGGCTTGAACTTTTTATAATAAGCATAGGAAAATTCATATTCGAGGTGGATTTTGCGGTTTCAAGGGAAATAGACCTTTACGTTGAGAAGGTGCACGCCCTTTACGACAAATACGAAAAACCTGAGGGGCTTGACACCTTCAAGACTGTAGTGCTGCAGGGGATATTCGGACTGAACGAAAAACTCAAGGAACTTCTTCCGCTTCCTCTTGCGGAAACCGTTCCGCTCACAATAAACCTTACAAACCTTGTGCTTGCGGCGTTTGAAACCGCAAGGGTGTTCATACTTCCAAAGGGCTGCATCGAACACTATTACATTGAAAGTTCCGTTCAATACATGCCGGTCTCAGGCAAGGACAGGCTCTTTCACACTGAACTTGAGGCAATTTCAGGGGAAAATCCTGTTGAACTCAAGAAAAACTACCTTCCGCTTGTAGCGATATTAAACAGGGCTTGTCTCAGGGATTAGGTCGTATCTGAACCTTTCTTCCTTTTTCAGTTCGTCGTTTCCTGTACGTGCAATTTCCGTCAGAGCGTCTATGTTCTTTATAACGATGTCTACAAAGGTTTCGTCAAGTTTTGAGTTTTTTTCCGCGCTCATTTCCCTTACAAACTGTTCTTTTGTAAATGGAAGTTTGTAACTCCTGTATGAAAGCAGGGCGTCCGTAACGTCTGCGACCGCAACAAGTTTCGCCTCCACCGGAATTTCATTTTCTTTCAGACCTTCGGGGTAGCCCTTTCCGTCAAGACGTTCGTGGTGCGAATAGATTATGTTTCTGCATACGCTTCGCGTCTTGTGGCTCAGTGAAACGGATGGAAGGCTGTCAAAAAGTTCCCGTCCCTTTATCGTGTGCTGTTTTATTATGTCGAATTCCTTGTCTGTGAGCGGACCGTTTTTGTCAAGCAGAGAGTCGCTTATGTAGCATTTTCCAATGTCGTGCAGTCTTGCGCCAAAGAGAATGTCCGCCCGTCGCGACTTGCAGTTGAGCCATTCGTATTTTGTTCCCTCAAGATTGTCGAGGATGAATTTTGTGTATTCCTCCACGTTTCCCGTGTGTATGCGGAGGTAGGCGCTGTGGTAGCTTGTTATTGCCGAGCAGAACATGACAGTTTCAAGTTCAGAACGCTTTAAATCCTCGTTGTATTTTTTAATTTCTTTTTTGCTCTTGTCAAATGCGGAAACGAACGGAAACGCAGAATAGCACACAATTATGACTTCGCATAAAAATGGAATTCCCTGCCCCAGGACAAATGGAATCCTGTCGTATTTTTCGTACGAGATGGATTTGTAGTCGCAGGTTCCCTTGAATACAAAATATCCAACGACTGTAAGGAACGCCAGTGAAATTATGTACGGCTTGTTGTCCGTGGAAAGCGCTATTACAACGGGAAGAAGATACAGCACTGTGAGTATTACAAGCGGAAGCCCCGATATGAACGTTGTCGCCGCCACCATGAATATTGGAAGTCCGTATATGAGTTTGTAATATTTTATTCCAAAGGCGCAGTACACCGCCATTGCTGAAATGACCGACACAAGATACACGAATGTCTTTGTTGAAAAGTCGAATATTACGGTTTGCTGGAGCGCGGAAAACACTAGGTCAAGGAGTATGAAGAGAACTGTTGAAATTTTGAAGATTCGTTTTATAAGGTGCGTGTTCATGTTCAGGTTTTCTCCAGTTGCGGCTGCACGGTTTCTGCGTTTGTTTTTTTTGAAGCCATGCGGATTTACGAAGGATTATATCATGGGAAGGTCAAAAAAACGAGAAAAACAGACTGGTCTCTGTGATTGGGCTCTGTAATCGCCGGGAGAGGTACGGTCTATTTTGTAGAAAAAAAATAAGAAGGTGTGTTAAGTTTAAAGTGTTTGGATTGTATTTTGGAGGTGTAAATATGTCAGATTTAGCATTTAATTCAATGATGACAGAAATGGACAGTTTTACTTATGAGCAATGTGTTCTTTTACTTTCAAGGTTGACACAGATTTTCAGCAAAAAGAAAAATGAAACTGCAGCAAAAGAAATTTCTCCAATCGACCAGTATTTTGGTTCTGTAAATGAAGAGGACAGCGATAAAGTGATTGAAGCGGTAATGGACTGCAGAAGGATAGAGCCAAATGAATGGCAGTATTCTTGACACAAATGTAATTGTCATGGGGAACTTGTTTTTGCGCGGAAAAATCACAGTTGAAACAAATCAATAAGGAAAAGTATGTAAATTTCTGCCTTTCCTATCCTTTGCTTGATGTAAACAAGAATATAGCCGAAGAATACGGAAAACTGAAATGTGCATTACAGAAAACCTGCGATCTTATGCCAGAAAATGATATGTGGATAGTGGCGACTGCCATTGCAAATGATATGCAGGTTGCAACACAGGATAAACATTTTGAAAAGATAAAAGGACTGTCGGTTCTGAAAATATAGATCGCATTGCAAAAACTTCACATCACACAGGACGGCTTTGTGCTGATTTACACTTATGCGCATCATCTCTAAAAGGTGCGTCCAGTCGCACGCGCTTTAGATTCTTTATTTTTTCTTGAGGATTTTTATTTCACTCACTTCAAGATAGCCGTCCTTGGACGCGTTCACCGAAAGTTTTCCAGGTTCGTTTGGAATTATTCTTCCGGTGATGCGGAACGTGGAGGTTGCGTTTCTGCGTATTTTTTCATCCGTTTTTCCGTCGGCGACTATAGTGTATATCTTTCCGTCGGACGTTTCCATGCAGGGATACTGGAACGGAATCGAGCCCTGAAACCTTATTGTTCCTGTAACCACTGCGTTCCTGAATTCCGCTCCGTCGTTTTTTGACATGGATGAGAAAATCGCCGCGAATGAAAACACGGCCGCGGTTAATAAAATGCGTTTGACAAGGTTTTTCATGCGTTCTCCTATTTGAGCATTATGTACATCTTTACATCGTCCGTTGAAGGAAGGACGAACGACGCGGAGCTTCCGTATTCACCTACAGTTCCGATGTAATGCACGCTGATTCCGTACTGCATCAGGTTTATGAGCGTCGAACCTTTGTATATGTATGGAAAAGAGTTGCTGTATGTGTTTTCCTGTGCGACGATGAAGTTTTTTTCCACACAGTATTTATAGTGTCTGAAATTTTCCGCGTTGTATGACGAAAGGTCTATCGGGTTCACCCTTATTCCGTAGTCAGAATCCGGCGCAATGCTTCTTTTAAAGCTTTTGAATTCAGGCGCGCCGTCCGTGTTTGCCACAACCTGCGCGAACTTGAACAGAACCGTCTTGAAAGTTTCGGTGTAGCCAAGCGACTTTAACGCCTCGGTTATGGCTTCCTCTTCGTAATAGCTGTTTGTGGCAATCTGATGGATCAATGGAACGCCGCCGTAATTGTGCATCAGATACGAGCCGAATGCGAAAGTGTTTGCGTAGTCGAACGTGCCGGAGAAGTCTATTTCTGAAAAATAATTCCACGCGTCCTTTCCAAAACCAAATGAATTTCCAGTGCAGAACCACGGAAGCCTAGGAATGGATGTCGCCTGCTCTGGAATGCCAAGCGTTTCCCCGAAAATTTCTTCGGAAAGCGTGGAAAGCATTTCCTGAAACCATGTTGACGGTTCAAAATGAAACGAATTCATCTGTTTTTGAATGAAGTTTAAAAGGTGCTGGAATTCGTGCACGCAGGTTGAATACATTTCCTCCGGGGCGTTCTGGAAAATCCACGAGTCTATGTGCAGCGTCTGTCCTTCGTTTGACGTTTTGTCCGTTAGCTCGGAATTTTTAAAAAGGTCTGTCATGGCAAAAAAACCGAAAGTTCCAGAATTGGGACTGTCTATGTCCGCGTCTGAAAAAATGTCATACACTAAAAAATCCACCTTGTCCGCCGAAGTTACCTTTATCAAGTTTGAATAATCCATGTAAGACTCGTTTTTTCCAAACACTTTTACAACGTGCGGATACACTGAGTCGAATTTTTCTGCAAGAAGACTGAAGTTCATCTTTGAGGTGTCTATTATTGATTTTGAAGAAGGAATGTACCAGATGTTGCAGTGGCTTCCGGACGCTTTGAGCGTTGCGGTCTTCCGTGTGCGCGAGCCGTTTTTTTCCGTTGCGATGTAAACCAGTTTTCCGTCTCCGACTGAATACGAGCGCGCGGTGTATGAGGGAGAAATCATCCTTGAATTTGAAGGCGTTCTCCTTCCCATTGGAATGTTCGGGGCTATTGGAGGAACGTTTATCCTTCCGAAACTGTTTTTTGATTCTGTAAATGTTTCAGAAGAGGAGGATTCGTCCGATGTTTTTGCATGCCTGTCCTGCGTTTTATGGTCCTCGACGGCTGCAAATCTTGCGCTTGAACTTATGTAGCCTGTGTCATACGGAGATTCTGTTTTGCTTCCGCTGTTCACCTTTACAAGGTAGGCTTTTTTTCCGCTGTGTTCCGCCCCGATTTCAATGTTTGATTTTTCAACAAGGATGTAGTTTTCGTCCGCCGCATCCTTTGCGTCTTTTGAATAATCTATTGCAGTTTTCTTTGATGTAAGATCAAGCGTGCAGCCTGAAAAAACAAGCGTTGAACAAAAAATACATAGCGCGCCTTTAACATGGCGCTTGAAGATGTCAAAAACTTTCATGCAAGAATTGTATAGTTTTATGCAAAAAATGAACAGGTCTGATTTTTAACGTGTAAAGCACGACCAAAATGGCGTTCTGCAAATCCGAGACTGTGAAAAACTTTCTGTAAATTCCTAACGAAAACCCGAAGTTCGAGGCTGAATATGTCTTTCAAGATACATCAAGAAGCACAATTTTTTACAACAATTTACGAACATAGAAAGTGGCTTTACCGGTTCCCATTCGTTCAATTTTGCCCTGCTCGCATAATTTTTTAAGCGCATTTTCAACAGAAGCTTTTCCAATTGCAACACACTCTTCCATAATGTCGCTTTTTGTAAATTTTCCCAGACGACCTGAACAAACTCTTTCAACCATTTCAAAAGAATTAAGTTTTTCATCAATCAGACTTAACCTGTCTTCAAAATCTCTATAGGCTGCAAGGATAGTTCCAAGAATATATTTTATAAATGGAGTATTGTCATTTGTTCCATCATTCCAGTTTTCTGAACTTTCTCTTAAAACTTCATAATAGTTCTCCTTAGTTCGTTCAATCTTTGTTTCAAGACTTATGTACTTTCCTACCACAAAACCAAAACGATAAAGAAGCAGTGTTGTAAGCAGGCGGGACATTCTGCCATTTCCATCATTAAAAGGATGGATACAAAGAAAATCCTTGATAAATGTAGCAATCAGCAAAAGAGAATCTGTTTTTCCATCATCATTTGCTTTATTAAAGGTTTCACAAAGATTGTCTATGGCAATTGGAGTTTCAACGGGAGAAAGAGGCGTAAACAATACAGCAGATGTTCCGTCAGTGTGATTTGCAACAATGTAATTCTGCGAGTTCTTAAATCTGCCGCCGATGCTTAAATCGGAATATTTATAAAGATATTTATGCAGCCGCAAAATGTATGAAGGCGTAATTGGAATATATTCAAAATTTTCATGAATGATATTCAACACGTCCCGGTAACCCATAATTTCTTTTTCGTCACGGTTTCGAGGCGTTGTTTTATCTGCAATAAGCTGTTTAATTCGTGTATTTGTAGAAACAATGCCCTCGATTTTGTTTGAACTTTCTGTGCTTTGAACTTTTGCGATTTCTACAAGTTTTTCAAGTTTGTCTTTTTTCTGTCGGACGTAAAGTTCCTGTTTACCCTTGTATTCATGGATTTTTGCAATATAGCCCAGGATTTCATTATCCAGCGTACAGTTTATTGTTTTTGAATAGTCAAAAGTTCTCATTCGCCCAACTTCCTTTACTTTCGCCTAAAAACATAGATAAATTAGGCGTATTTATTTTATATTAGGGGTAAATGCGCCTAATGTCAATAAATACACCTAAAAATATAGTAGTATTAGGGGAAATTTGAGCATGCTTTTTTAATTGTGGCGAATTCGCCGTAATTAAATGTCATTTGTTATAGTCTTCGACAGCACCTTCAAAATCATATAGGGGGCTTCGGGAGAGTTTTAAAGGGGAGAAATAGTAATAGACGAAACTATTGTTATGAATGGAGACAGTTTGAACCGTTCATATTCAAGTATTTCTGAAAAAGAACGCGTTGATGTAATTCTTGCAAATCCTCCTTTTGGCGCCAGTGTTAGTGATGGTGTTGAAACAAACTATCCGCTACAGTTCCGTACTACAGAAAGTGCAGATTTGTTCTTGCTTTTGATGATTCGCTATCTTAAACACGGAGGCCGCTCTGCAATCGTTTTGCCTGATGGTTCACTTACAGGAGACGGTGTAAAGCAGAGAATCCGAAAGGAATTTTTGGAGCAGTGCAATGTTCATACAATCGTTCGTTTACCAAACTCTGTTTTTCAGCCATACGCATCTGTAGCAACAAATCTTTTGTTCTTTACAAAAGGCGAACCAGCAAAAGAAATCTGGTATTGGGAACACAAGCTACCTGAAGGCCGGAAATCATATTCCAAAACAAAGCCAATTCAAAAGAGTGAATTTGAATCTCTTAAAGCATGGTGGACTAACCGTACCTAAAATGAACAGGCCTGGAAAGTTGGAATTGATACATTGACAGGTA
>JBHAFG010000072.1:0-13587 GCA_041855945.1 Treponema sp.
CTTGGCTACGATTCCGTTGTAAAAGTTCCAGTCGATTCAAACAAAAGAATGGACGCTGACGCCCTGGAACGCCTTGTAAATTCCGACATCAAAAATGGAAACATTCCTTTCCTTGCGGTCGCCACTGTAGGAACAACGGACTTCGGCTCCATAGACCCCGTTGAAAAAATCAACGAAATATGCAGAAAAAACGGAATGTGGCTGCACGCAGATGCGGCATACGGTTCAGGCGTAATCCTGAGCAAAAAATACTCGAACCGTGTAAAAAACCTGAACCTGTGCGATTCCATAACAGTTGACTTCCACAAGATGTTCCTGCTTCCTGTAAGCTGCTCCGCCCTGCTTGTAAAAGACTCAAAGAAATTCGACCTTCTTACAATACACGCCGACTATCTGAACAGGGAGGAAGACGAACTTGACGGCTACACGAACCTTGTAGACAAGTCGCTGCAGACAACAAGAAGGTTCGACGCGCTAAAGGTCTGGATGAGTTTTCAGGAACGCGGAAAGGACGGCTGGAACAAAATAATAACAGCCAGCATGGACAACGCCGCCCTCCTGTACAAAATCATAAGCCGTACAGAAGATTTTGAACTTGCCGCCGAACCCGAAATAAGTTCCGTGGTGTTCAGATACGCGGGAAAAACCGACAAAGAAAACGACGGCATAAACAAGGCAGTCAGACGGGAACTCCTTCACGGACACGGAATAATAATCGGACAGACTGTAGTGGACGGACGCGTGTTCCTCAAGTTCACCCTGCTGAACCCCCTTGTAACGGAAGAAAAACTGGAATCTCTTGTGGCATTGATAAAAAAACTCTGCAAGGAACGGTAACCCGCCTTGTATTTTTTTTTGATTTGCTGTAAGATGTGCAGGTTATGTGAGCAGATGTCGTTGACATTTTTTTTCACGCAACCCTCCTTTAGATCCCGTAGCTCAGCTGGATAGAGCGTCCGCCTCCTAAGCGGAAGGTCATGCGTTCGAATCGCGTCTGGATCATACAGAGAGCCGCCAGATTCCATCAAAAGAATCAAAATGGCGGCTCTCTGTATTTAACGCACATTCCACCTTCAATGTATTTTTATTTTACGGATATTTAAAAATCGTAGTAAAGACCGCGGCGCGCCATTCCGGAAAATCCGTCCTTCTGAACGTCATAGTCCGCCATCGTGTCCTCGTAATGGCAGATGTGCATTTTTTTTCTTGTCTGTTCCGGAAGGGTTTTAAGTTCGTCGTAAGAGGCGTGCACCGCGCTCCGCCTGAAACTACAGTCGTGGAAGATGTGTTCGATTTTATAGTCGCGTGTAAGCCAGTCCAAAAGCGGCCTGTCGAATTTTGTGTCACCTGTAAAAACAACGCGCTCGTCAATCAGCACGCCAAGGGAATACATTCCCGTGTTCCATGTATTTTTTCCGACAAATTCATGCTTCGTCCTGAAAAGTTTCAGGTTCAGACCGCCTATGTCGACGTCCATGAATGGACGAGGAGAGCCGTGTATTTTTCTTGGTCTTGTCTGGTTGAAGTAGTCGCCGATTTTCAGCTTCTGCCTCATGCCCTCTTCTCCGCGAAGTCCAAGCCCTCCCTTCAAGGTGCTGTTCCAAAGCGACTTTTTAAAACGGTCTTCTATTACAAGGTTTATTTTCTTGTTGTACACGTACATTCCCAAAATGGAAAGTTCTTCCATTCCGCCAACGTGGTCTGCGTGCGCGTGCGTCAAAAGCAGGTTCTCCACTTCGCTCAGGCTCGTATGAAAACTCGAAAAAGAAAGGGGGGTCAACGCGCCTATGTCAACAAGAACGTGGTCATTTCCCTTTACAATCAAAAGGTTCGTGTGATAGAGATTCTTGGAGAAAGCGTTTCCCGTGCCTAAAAAGAAAAGGCTGAGCCTGCCGTCGTTGGCAAATTCAATTTTTGAACTGAACTCTCTTATTTGCATTGGAACAATTATAGCAGAGGTCAAAAAAATGTAAATAGCGATGAGTTCATGTTTTCACCGCTATTGCCTACAAGCAGAAAGACAAGTTATATTGTCCGCATGACAAATGTGCTTTGCGTTGATATTGGCACCACCTCGCTAAAAACCGCAGTAATCGACACGGAAGGCTCCGTGCTTGGCTTTGAACGGGAATCATTTACGCCAGACGGAAATGGTTTTGAGGCGGAAAAATGGATTTACGCGCTTGAAACCTGCGCCAGACGACTTTCAAAAAAATGCGAGATTAACGCCGTCTGCATTTCAGGAAACGGACCGACCCTTGCAAGCGAAGACGGACGCACACTTTTATGGAACGAAAAAATAGACGACCAGAACATTCCCCATACAGGCTCAAAATCGCTTTTCATTCCGCGGCTTCTTTTTTTCAGGAAAAAATACAGAAAGAATTTCAACTCCGGCGCAATTTTCAGCGGACCTGAATACCTCATATACAGGCTTACAGGAACAAAAATCACGGTTCTTCCAGAAAAAAGGTACGAACCGTATTACTGGAACAGGGAAGAACTTGAAAAGGCGGGTTTTACAGAAGAAGAACAGAAAAAACTTCCGCCATTCGTGTTTCCGGGCTTCAATGCGGGAAACATTACAGAAAGCGCGCGTGAAAGACTTGGACTTCCAGACGTTCCGGTATTTGCAGGCGGACCTGACTTTGCAATGGCGCTTGTAGGAACGAACACCCTCAGCGCGGGAAAAATATGCGACAGGAGCGGTTCAAGCGAGGGCTTGAATTTCTGCGTTGAAAAACCTGTATTTGCGGAGGGAATACGAACCCTTCCGTCCGTAGTGCCCGGACTCTGGAACCTTAGCGTCCTGATACAGGAAAGCGGAATAAGACTTGACAGGTTCAAGGACGAAATAAACGCCCTCTCCAAAAAAGAAAATTCGTGGGAAGAAATAATGGACTACTGTTTTTCCGACAAGAATTCGGAAGGCTTCCATGAAATGCTTAAAATATGCGCAAAGGTCAGAAACGGAATAGACATCCTGCGGCGTGCGGCGGAAGAATCGGAACAGAAAATGGACGGAATCATGACCGTAACGGGCGGACAGGCAAAAAGCGACCAGTGGCTTGAAGAAAAGGCCGTGAACGTTGGAATGAGCCTTGCCGTGTGCAGGTGCAGGGATTCCGAACTTACAGGAGATGCCGCGGCCGCGTTTTTTGGAATGGGAATTTTCAAATCGCTTGAAGAAGCGGCCGCCGCCGTTACAAAAATTGACCGGGTGTTTGAAAGCGGCGCGAAACCTTCCGGAAAATACACGATTTACAGAATTCCGCAGAATCTGGACACGATAATATTCGACATAGACTCAACGCTATACACAAGCGAGGCGTACGCCATAGAACAGGTTGACGTCCAGATCCGGCATTTTGCGGAAAAACGCGGAATCTCAAACAGGAGCGCAAGAAACCTCATAAGCGAATTCAGAAGGAACTGGAAGAACCAGCACGGCGGAAAAAAGATAAGCCTTGGAAACACGCTCCTGCATTTTGGAGTTTCAATTGAAGAGTCGATAAAAATGCGCGAGACTCTGCTTGAGCCAAAAAACTTTCTTTCCCGCGACGAAAAACTGATTCAAACGCTTTCCGTCCTTCAAAAAAAATTCAACCTGATCTGCGTGACGAACAATCCCGTTCTTCCTGCAAAAAAAACTCTTGACGCGCTTGGAGTTTCGTGTTTTTTCAGGAACGTAATAGGACTCGATGTATGTAAAAAATCAAAGCCGGCAAAAGAACCTTTTGAACTTGCGGCAAAACTCACAGGCTCACGATTCGAGCGTTGCATTTCAATCGGCGACCGCTACGACATGGACATATCGATTCCACTTGCGCTTGGAATGGGCGGAATTCTCGTGGGCGGCGTGGAAGACGTTTACAGGCTTCCAGAAATTTTGTGCTAGCCGGATTTTTGCATTCTTCCGCCTGACGATTTAAAAAAACGTCTTTAAACCTTATTGATTGTTTTGTAGAACTTATTGCGGTAAAATATAGGCATGACCAAGCAGGAACTTGTAAATGAAATGTCCCAGGAACTGGGCATAACAAAGAAAAAAACCGCTGAAACCCTGGGCGCAATGATTGAAGAAATCGTCCATACGCTTGAGGACGGCGGAAAATTTGTTCAGAGCGGATTCGGAACTTTCAAGACGGCTGAAACAAAGGAACGCGAAGGCGTGAATCCTGCGACTGGAAAAAGAATGGTCTATCCGCAAAAGGTAAAAATGAGGTTCAAGGCATCTAAAAACCTCAAGGAAGACATAAATGAGTGAGTTTTTAACGCAGTCGCTTCTGGCTGAACGTCTTGTGCAGAAAACCTCGGTTAGTTACGACGTGGCGCGCTCCTTTTCGTCGGTGTTTTTTGCGATTGTTCGCAAAGGGCTTAAAAACGCAAACACATTTTCGGTTTACAGTTTTGGAACTTTCAAGAAAACCTGGACAGAAACCACGATGGGCATAAATCCTTCAACCGGAGCGAAAATCGAAATTCCTGCGCACTGGAGGATAAAATTCGTGCCATGCACGGCGGTTGCAAAAAGGATAAACAAAAAATACGCGAACCTTAAGCCGCGGGCCGTGCGCCATGCAAAAAACCAGAAGGTGGGTCCCGACGGGCTTTACGCCAGGGCGTCAAAACTTGAGGAAGATTCAAAGGCGGCGACTGTAATTTCTCCTTTTGCAGAACCTGGCTCGGAAAAAAACACGGCGGACGAAAAATCCAACTTTTCAACAGGAACTGAGTCAAAAAATCTTCCCGAAGAAAACACGGGACTTTTGCGCGCGGCGGAAGAGTTCCGCGCGGAACAGGCTGTAAGAGAGGCTGAAAACCCAGAAAGCGACGCCTACGAAAAAAACAAAAACATTCCCGAACATAAAATGGACCGCGACGAGATTTACGATGTTGAAGACGGCGAGTCCTTTGACGACGACTTTGACGAGCAGGAAGAAAAACGCAGGCCTTGGCTTTTCATAGTTCTTGGAACGGCGGCCGTCATCCTTGTGCTGTTGATTTCGCTTCTCCTTAAAAACTGTTCGCCAAAAAACAGAAGGCAGAACGACGAAAAGCTTGGCGACAGTTCCGCCGAAACGTCAGGCAAAAAAAATGACGCTGAACCGCGCAATGAATCCAACACGGATGCAGGTTCGCCTTACGATGAAATTGCGGCGGATGAACTTTTTGAGTCTTACCTGGTTCCAATAGGCGGCTGCTACAATAAAATCGCCGCGGAAAAATACAGAAACCGCCACCTCTGGCCGCTGATTTATTCCGCCAACAAGTCCTCAAACCCGGACCCGGATTTAATCGGAGCGTCCTACTCCCTGAAAATTCCTGAAATTCCAAAAGATGAAAAAATCAGAAACGCAAGGATAAACCAGAGCATGCTTGACGCGTACAACGGCTACCTTTTGATGTGTGAAAAACAGCCAGAAAATCCAAAAAACGCAAAGCGGCGGAATCTTGCGGCAAGGGTGATTGTAAGCGCGGAAATAGTGCTTCCGGGCTTCATCGAAAAAAACAGGGACAGGATTCTTCCTGAATACGCCGAAATGGCGGCGAACATTTTAAAAAATCAGTACAGAAACTAAGCGTCAGGTTCTTGTATAACTTGAATCTATGTCCAGCGACTGCCTGTATTTTGCCACGGTTCTCCGCGCCACTTTAAAGCCCTTTTCTGCAAGAAGTTCAGAAATTTTCTGGTCGGAAAGACGTTTTTCCCCGTCGGTGCGTTCCGCTATGATTTTTTGAATTGCGATTTTTACGGCATTGGAGGAAACCTTCGTGTCGGACGAATCGTCAAGAACCTTCACCTTCTTTTCTATTCCCGAAGTGAAAAAGTATTTTACAGGAAAAGTTCCAAAATCACACCTTAGATATTTTGAATCCGCAAAACGCGAAATCGAAGATTCATGCACCCCTGCAAGACCTGCAAGTTTTTTCTGTGTGAGCGGCCGGAGCCTTTCAGGACCGTAAAGAAAAAAATCCTGCTGAAGCGAAACCAGTATTGAAAAAGTCCTCAATACGGCGGCGTTACGAAATTCAATGCTTTCAATAAAATCCTGGGCGTTTTTTCTAAGCCCCCGAAAATCGTCTGCAAACGACGGAGAAAGCCTGTACGAGGGAAGAAGATTTTTTTGAAGCGAAAGACGGAAATGAACCTGCCTTTCAGAAGTTTCATCCGCCGCAAAAAGACCGCAGGCTACCAGTCCGCCCTCAAAATCCGAGGATTCAAGCGCGCCCTCCTCCACCTTTACAAGGCAGTCTGGAAAAACATACAGGCTTCTGTCTTCCGCCGAAAAGCCCTGCGCGGGATGAGGGTCAAGGCTTTTTATGAAATTTATCGACCGACGCACGTTCTCAAGCGTTAAAAGACCTTTATCAAGAACCATGCCGCCTGTCATAAAGGACATTTTTTCCATCTGAAGAACAAGCTCGTTCAGTTTTTTTAAAACCCTGGAAGGGTCCGGCGGACTTAAAAGTTCAAGCCTTCCATGAAGGATGAAAAGCGAAAGTACGTCCGCGTCGTCCCTTAGAGCCGCCTGAACCTCAAGACTTTCCTCTATGTTCATGCAGCAAAGTCCTACAGGATCAAGACTCTGGACTTTTTTAATGCAGGACTCAAGGAATTCTTTTTTGTACCGAAAGCCGTTTTCGTCCACAATGCTTTCGGGCGAAAGAATGTGCCAGCCGTTTTCGTCAAGATTTTCTATAAGTTTACGGCACAGGACTTCCTCTTCCTCGGAAAGCCGGCTCATCCTCACCTGTGAAAGAAGATGCTCTGAAAGACTTTCCGGCCCGTCCGGCGAACTTTCAATCATTTTTTGAAAATTGTCCGACATGGAGTTTCCGGAGGCGGACGAAAAACCTGTATGGACGGATGAAAAATCTGTATTCTTCAATGAAACTTTCTTCACGCCTTCGGAAAAAGACGATTCCATTATCTCCAGCGCGGGATTTTCATCAGCAAACCTGTATATTTCATCGCGGAGTTCCTGTCCGTTCATGGAAATCAGATTGAGGGCAAAAATCTGCTTCTGGCTCATACGCTGAACCTGAACCTGAGAAGCCGTCTGTGTCTGCCGCATCGAAAAATCTGACATGATGAAATTATAGCACAAAGGGATTTTTTATGTTATGTTTCTGTATATGAAAACATTTGAACAGATGGGTGTCAAAATCCCTGAAATTTTATTGCCTAAGAACATTCAGACTGAAACATGGTCGGTGGTTGCCTGCGACCAGTACACGCAGGACAGGGCCTACTGGGAAAAGGTGGCAGATGCGGCGGCTGGAAAACCGTCCACATTGAACATCATCCTTCCTGAAGTCTACCTGAACGACGAATCAAAGCAGGAAAGAATAAAAAACATACGGAACACAATGGAAGAATATCTTGACTCCGGAGTGTTCGCTCCCTGCGAGCCTGAAATGATATACATAGAAAGAAAAACGGCGTACGGAAGGACAAGGCGCGGACTTGTAACCTGCATAGACCTTGAAACGTATGAATGGAAGCCTTTCTCAAAGTCGCTGATAAGGGCGACGGAGGCGACAATCGTTGAAAGAATTCCTCCAAGAATGGAAATACGCCGGGGCGCGGCCATTGAAAGCCCGCACATAATGCTTCTTGCAAACGACGAGTCATGCTCGTTCATCGAAGGAGTCGGAGAGCGCGCAAAAAATTCAAAGCCTGTATATTCCGGAAGCCTCATGCAGAAAAGCGGAGAAATTACAGGCTGGGCTGTAAAAACAAACGCTGATCTTGACTTTGCAAGGTCGGAACTTGTAAAACTCTTTGAAAAAAACACGGATTCAGACGGCTCTACATTCCTCTTTGCCGTTGGAGACGGAAACCATTCCCTTGCGACGGCTAAGGCTGTATGGGAGGAATTCAAAAAGGAAAACCCTGCAACGCCGGAAGACTCTCCTGTACGTTACGCCCTTGTAGAAATCGTGAACATCTACGACAGGGGGCTTACATTCGAGCCGATACACAGGGTGCTTTTCAACATGGACGCGGAAAATCTTGTTGAAAATCTTAAAGACGCCTTCTCCGGAAAGGTAGTCGCAGTTTCAGACTCGGCGGAACTTGCAAAAAAAGTGCGTGAATCCTCGGCGGATTTCGGATTTTCATTCATGAAGGACGGAAGGCAGAAATTCGTTCTTCTTTCAACAGAAATACAGGAACTTGCCGTAAGCAGACTCCAGCCCGTCCTGGATTCCCTTGTAAAATCTGAAAAAGAAAAGAATTCCTCGGTTGAAATGGACTACATACACGGAGAGGCGGAAGTTTTCCGGCTTGGAAAAAAGGACAACGCCGTGGGCGTGCTTCTTCCTCCTGTATGCAAGGACAGTTTTTTCGCCACGATAAACCAGACAGGTCCGCTTCCACGAAAGAGTTTCAGCATGGGAGAGGCGGACGAAAAACGATTCTACCTTGAGTGCAGGAAACTTTTTGCGCGGTAAAATAAAATCTTCCGCCCAGAGCGCTGCATCGCGAACTCAGGCAGCGAAGGGCGGAAGATGTTCTTCAGTAGAATACTAGCAGTCAAGAAGCCTTAAAATCTGGCTTCCAAGTTTTTCCGCCTTCACCGAGCCTATTCCAAAGACGCATAGAAGTTCGTCCGTACTGCGCGGCTTTTTTTCCACAAGGTCTTCGATCGTCCTGTCTCCAAAAATCTGGTATGGAGCGACGCCAAGCGACTCAGCCTGTTTCTTCCTCCATTCCCTTATCTTCCGATACAGCGCTGCGTCCTCCTCGCCAAGAGCCATTATGAAATTCTTCTTTTTCAACGCAAGAGCCGAAGGCTTTTTTACAGTTTCGACCTGATTCAGAACGGTGGATTTTTTTACCATTACAGGAAGGCTTATTTTTTCCCTTGAGGCCAGGGCGTTCCTGCCCTTTGGAAGAACGCGAAGGACGTTGTAGTCGCCGTATTTTGAAATGTATCCGTATTCCACAAGCGAGGATGAAATTTCAAACCAGTCGCCCTTTGAAAGTTCCTTTCCAATCCCCCAAGTCGAAAGTCCGTCATGTCCGTTTTCGATGATTCTCTTTGACTTTGAGCCCAACAGAACGTCTATTATGTACGCCGCCCCAAAACGCTCGTTCACCCTGTATATGCAGCTCATAAATTTCTGCGCCTGTACTGTAACGTCCTCCTCGGAAAGAGGACCCATTGAACATACGTCGCAGCAGTTTTCACAGTCCGCGTCTTCATTGTGGTTTTCACCAAAATATTTTAAAAGCATCGTTCTTCTACAGGTTCGCGCCGTAGAGAATTCCACCATTTTTTGAAGAAGGTGTTCCGATTTCTGCGGATCCGCCGCGTCCTGAAAGAAATATCGTATTTTATGGATGTCCTGCGCGCCGTACAGAAGAAGGGCGTGGCTTTGAAGTCCGTCGCGTCCCGCCCGCCCGATTTCCTGATAATATTCCTCCACTGTTTTTGGAAGGTCGAAATTTATTACAAAACGGACGTTGGGCTTGTTTATGCCCATGCCAAACGCCACGGTTGCGACAATGATTTTTACCCTGTCCTTTATGAAAAGGTCCTGGTTCTTTAGCCTGAGCGAATCAGAAAGTCCCGCGTGGTAGTTCAGAACGGAAAATCCGCGCTTCAAAAGTTCCTCGGTAAGACTGTCAACCTGCTTTCTGGAAAGACAATATATTATTCCACTTTCATCCCTGTGCCGCCCAAGAAAATCAACAACCTGAAAAACAGGATCTTTTTTGGCACGGACTTCAAGAAAAATGTTCTTCCTGTTGAAACTTGCCACAAAAATTTCAGGATTCTTCATTTTTAACTGGACGATTATGTCGTCGCGCACGCTTTTTGTGGCGGTCGCCGTAAGCGCAAGGCACACGGCGGAAGGAAACTGTTCCCTTAAAGAAGCGATTTCAAGATAGTTTGGACGGAAATCGTGTCCCCATGAAGATATGCAGTGCGCCTCGTCTATCGTAATGCAGCTGATTCCAGAGGAAACCTCGTGAAGAATCGACTGGACGCGTTCCGTTGAAAGGGCTTCCGGAGAAATGTATACAAGTTTGATTTTTCCACGCTTTATCTCGCGGACGGATTCAACGTATGAGTTCCAGTCAAGGCTGCTGTTCAAAAACGCCGCGTCAACTCCGTCCTCCCTAAGGGAAGCGACCTGATCCTGCATCAAAGAAATCAGCGGAGAAACAACAACCGTAATGCCTTTAAAAAGAAGGGCAGGAATCTGATAGCACATGGATTTTCCGCCTCCGGTGGGCATTATGGCAAGGGTATCCCTTCCCGAAAGAACCGATTTTATTATTTCAATCTGAAGCGGTCTGAAAGAGTCGTAGCCGAACACTTTTTTCAAAACGCCTGTACACGCCTTGGTTACATCATCCATAAAAAGCATTATAACTTTAAACAGGTACTTGAAAAAGACGTTTGATTCTGTTAAAGTGGTCGAACATTCGCCGGAGTGGTGGAACGGTAGACACGAAAGACTCAAAATCTTTTGTCAGCGATGGCGTAAGAGTTCAAGTCTCTTCTCCGGTATAAAAACTTCTCGTCAATTCGGGAAGTTTTTTTTGTTTTACCTCAACTTTTCTTCGCGCTTGAACTCTTCGCTCGATGAATCTCGCTCAAAGCGGTTTTTTCGTTGAACCTAAAACAACCGTTTTTCAACGCTTGTTTTTCAACGCCTGTTTTGCTTCGCATGACGGTCGCAAAACAGAACATCTATAATAATTCAATGTTAAATTTTTCTAGATTTACTCTCATTTTGACTTAAAGTTTTCTTTTTTACCTAGAACATAGCAAAAAAATATAGAAGATCCGAAATCTTCCGAGGCCATTTTTGTGTATACTTGTGAATGTAGGTTGGTTTTCACAAAGCCAATACCCAAAATCAGTTTTGGTCTCCAATAATAAACAACAGTTAAAAAAGTCCTTATCAAGTCCCGTTCTGTTTTATCTTCTCCTCTGACAGAACGGGGTATTTTTTTTTCCATAATCAGGCAGGCAGAACGTTTTTTCAGGACACAGGTTTTTCGTCAAGGTAGGAAGGAATTTCACGCCTTGTGCTGTAACGCCTGTCTTTTTCGTGAGTGTTCGGGCGCAGCCCTTCAATGCGTTCGTTTTCCGCGCGAAGCTGGTCTTTTATCATCTGTTTGAAGACGTTCATCAAAGGCTCCGGATCACATTCCTTTGCAAGCGATACGGACTGAAGTTCCTTTATAAGATAATAGCAGGTTTCTATCGTGGAAACACATTCCGGACGCGGTTCTCTTTTGAACGTGAAAATCGAGGTGTACGAGCCTGAAAAACTCAGTTTTGGAAGCTCAAGAAGGTTCGGACTGTGTTGAAGGACTTTGCGCGAACAAAACCACGTTGCGTCTATCACAATCGCAAGAATTTTTCGTTTTCCGACAGCCTGAACAAAACCCGGTTTTTCAGAAGTCCAAGAATCCTCACCTGGATAAAGCAGCACGGGATAATACGCAGGGTCGTTCAAAAGTTCCTTCAGACGCCTGTTTTCAGTAAAGTCCAATCCCACAAGAATTTCCGAATCAAAAAGCGAATTTTTTGCAAGCCGACCTGTTCCCGTCCGCTGTTTTTTATATTCTTTTGGGTGCATTAAAAATACGAACTTAACGCCCGGATCGAACATTTTTATATGTCCGCAAAGACAAAATTCTTCCGCCCTAAAACATCTGGTGCATCTTGCGCTCATGCCCTGGATTATACCAAATTATGATTTTTTATTCATCGCGATGAAAATACTGCATTGACGCGGCGTCCGCTTCAAGGAAGCCAGTGTCCCGCGGCCCTGTAAAGGGCGTACCAGTCCTCCCTGGAAAGTTCAACGTCCGAAGCCCTGGCGCCGCTTGCAATTCGCTCAGGTCTTGTCGTTCCAAGCACAACCTGCATTTTTGCAGGATAGCGTAAAAGCCACGCATACGCCACGGCATCCTTAGGAACTCCGTATTTTTCAGAAAGCCTTGAAAGTTCGCCGTTCAGTCCGCCGTATTCAGGATTGTCAAGGAACACGCCCTGGAAGAAGCCTTTCTGCAGCGGAGACCACGCCTGCACCGCGATTTTTTTCATGCGGCAGTATTCAAGAGTGCCTGAACCACGCACAACAGAACCGTCGGAAACAGTGTTGAAGCACACGCCCTCGTCTATGAGCGGACAGTGAGCAAGGCTCATCTGGACCTGGTTTGCTGAAATCGGAACTGCAAGGGCGGACGAAAGAAGTTCCATCTGAAAACGGTTCATGTTTGAAACTCCAAAATCCAGGATCTTTCCGCTTTTTTTAAGGCTTTCCACCGCCTCTGAAACTTCCAAAACGTCCATGAGCGGATCCGGACGGTGAAGCAGAAGCGAGTCTATGTAATCGGTCTTGAGCCTTTCAAGTATTCTATCGACCGACCTGATTATGTGTCCGCCTGAAAAATCGTACTGTCCGTCGTGTATGGCGCACTTTGACTGTATGAACATCTTCTGCCGCAGCGATGGATTTTTCTGAAGCACCGAACCAAAGAGAGATTCGCTCTTTCCGTTTCCATAGATGTCCGCATGGTCAAAAAAGTTCACGCCGTTTTCAAGGGCGGTTTCCACAAGTTTCCAAACCTGGTCTTCGTCCATCTCAGAAATCCTCATGCAGCCTATTCCAATGACGGAAACCTTCCTGCCGCTTTCGCCAAATTCAACATATTTCATAAAAATCCTCCAGTCGCATGGAAATGCACCGCCTTGACTCCCCCATAAACTAAAAAAGCCGCCCTTTTTATGTAAAAGGACGGCCCGATATAAAATTCCACGCCTTACTTGGTGTGGTTCTGAATCTTGTCTTTTTCTTTCTTGATTTTGTTGTCAAGAACGTCCATCATCTTGTTCAGGGCGGCTCCAAAATCAAAGTCTTCCGCAGACACGTGTCCCGAAGTTCCCCAGCGGAAATTTACGGTCGCTTCCGCTATGTAGGCCTTGTCCTGCTTGATGTTCAGGAGCAAATCAATGATAAGGTCGTCCGCGTATGCGATTCTTTTTAACTTTGAATCGATCATGTCCGACTGCTTCTGTTCCAATGTGAATCCAACTGCCTTTACTGATGTTGTCATAGTGTTCTCCCACAAAAAGCCAAGAGGATTTTGTTCGATTTGACTTTTTGTACGCTTCCGCACGGTCGGGCGCGGAAACGCAAGGTTAGTGTTCAAGTTTCCAGACGGAATCTTGGGAAAGATAAAGCCAACGGCATTCGGGCGTTACCTTCCGCTTTTGTGCCGCCGAGGCGTTAAATTTTTCCTGGTGTCGCCACCAGCCATACATCTAATATAACCCTCAAAACCATAAAACGCAAAGGTAAAATTCAGAACTTTGAGTTATACACCCACCGGCATCAGAAAAAACTATTCGCGTCCATCCCAACAGTAGGTGCAGAGTTTGCAGTGGTCGAGGCCCGTGGAGTCAAGCATGTCGTCCAGCCTGTGAAAACGCAGCGTTGTGAAGTGGAGCTGCTTTCTGATTTCCTCAAGCATTCTTTCATATTCAGGGCTGTCGGGATTGCAGTATTTCTGCAGGGTTTCCATTCCAATCTGCTCGCCCTCGAACTTAC
>JBHAFG010000073.1:0-23653 GCA_041855945.1 Treponema sp.
CGTCTTGGAACGAGCGGAAACCCGGACTTGTCGCAGGGTGGAAAAGGCTCTACATGGGTGATAATAAAACATAACGTGTAGGCGGGGCGTAAAAAAAGACGGCCGCGCGGACCGTCCTGTTTTTTTTAAACTTTTTTATTTTTACAGTCGCTGCTTTTTAAAAAGGCTCAGATTGTAGTTGTCCACGGCCCGGTTGTATTTAAGTTCCGCAACCTTGCCTGTGAAAGATGAGAGTACAAGTCCACTTAGAAGAGTTCCATAGCCTGCGATCATTATGTCGTCCGTGTATGGCGTTTTTTCAATGCATCCGAACACGGTCGCCGTAGCAAGACCCGCCACAGCAAGGCTTGCAAAACCTATGGATGTTCCCCTCCATATTTTGTATGCCTTCATAATATCCTGGTTTTCTTCAATTTCTTCCAGTCTGAGGTTTACATCCTTGTATGAAACTTTTTTTCCGCCGGGAGTTTCGTATCCAATTGACGAAAATATATATGGTACCCGCAGCAAAAAGTTTTCATTCAAAAAGGGGATGTTTAAGTCGTATTTTTCACCTGGGTTTTCAGCCGGAACACCTTCCGCAAAAACCTGCAGCGAGCCAAGCACTAAAAGCGCGATCATGATTGATAGTTTTTTCATTTGTTTTACCTCTTCGGTTTGATTTTTAAAAATACGTGGTGCGCACCATTTGTATTTTTTGACTGAGGCAAGGTTTTTACATCTAAAAACCGCTCTCTTTCTGAAAGATAACCAAGGTGAAAAAAAATGCAAGACAAAATCAGGAAAAGTGTCAAAAATAAATTTCAAATTTTAGAAAAATTTTAGAATTGCCGTACGGAGTGGCGACACTTTTATATTTCGCTCATTTTATTACTGATCCTGTGTCGCCTTCCGATTTGCACTGTGCAAACAGGAAGGAAGTGGATTGCAGTTTTCGCCTCATTCTGAGCAAGGCGAAGAATCCGTTTTGCGCGTCATTAGGAAATAAATCGCTGTTTTTTGTTTTTTTGGTGTTGTAACATTTTTCTTTTATGTTTATTTTAACTGTATAACCACTTGCAAGGAATTCGAATTGAAAGACTATTACAAGATTCTGGGACTTGAAAGGTCCGCTTCTGAAGACGACATAAAAAAGGCATACAGGACTCTCGCGTTCAAGTACCATCCGGACAGGAATCCTGACAGCAAGACCGCCGAGGCGAAATTCAAGGAAGTGAACGACGCGTACCAGGTTCTCGGAGATGCCGTAAAAAGGTCGGAATACGACAGGTACGGTTCTGCGGACGAAAATCCATTCGCGTCTTACGCCTCGTCATACCGGAGGCAAACGGAAAATGCGGAATACGAATATTACGGAAATCCTTTCGGTTCGGAAGAGTCCTTCTGGACATGGTTTTCATCTTCAAATCCAAACGCTTCGGAAGATTATGGGCGTTCCCGTTACGAGTGGTCGTCAAGCCGCGGTTCAAAAAAGACAAGAAGCCATGTTTTGAGCTCGCTCGTACTTTCCGTGGTACAGACTGTGGTTGGTGTTTTTCTTTTGAAAAATCTTTGGTGGCTTCTGTTCCCGCTCGGTCCAATGGTCTGCATCGGTGTGGCGGGAACAGGAATCGCCGGAGTTGTAAGGTCGCTCCGGGAACTTGCTGGCGGGTTTAACGCTGGCGGAAAATAATGCGTCCGCGGTCAAGGTCATACGGTGAGAGAGCCACCTTCACGCTGTCGCCCGGCACTATCCTTATGTAGTGCTTGCGCATTTTTCCTGAAAGGTGTGCCATTATGATGTGTCCGTTCTGCAGTTCTACGCGGAACATTGTGTTTGGCAGCGCTTCTTTTACGATTCCTTCGACTTCAATAGCCTCTTCTTTTGCCACGATTCCTCCAATGGTAATTAGATAAAAAACTTCAAATAAAATTTGTCTTTTTGAAGAATTACACTTATATTAGTATGTACAAATTAAAACAGAATGTCAACAATAGTGGTTTTTGTTGTAAAAAAGGGTAGGAGACGCAACTTATGGACAGTAAATTTGTTGAGGAAACAAAAGAAAAATTGCTGGCGCAGAAGAAGACTATTCTTGAGGCGCTTGAAAATCAGAATGCGGATATGAAAAGCCTTGTAAAGCCGGTGGAGTCCGGAGACGAGGCGGATGTCGCTTCGGATGCCGTGGACAGGACTTTGCTGGACTCTCTTGGAGCGCAGGACGCCCAGAGGCTCAGGCTCATTGACAGCGCCCTTGACAGGATAAGGCTTGAGAAGTACGGAATCTGCGTTGGATGTGGAAAGGAAATTCCAGAGGCAAGGCTGAACGCCCTTCCTTACGCCCTGATGTGCATAACCTGTGCCAGCGCCGAGGAAAGACGCAACAGGTAGTTCGCTCTTTTTCAGTTTGTTTTATCTAAGGGCTGTCTTGGAAGTTTCTGCAACTTCATGTAAGACAGCCTTTTTTTGTAATATTCTTTTTTGTCAGATTCGGTTAATTGTGGTATCATTTACGCCATGAGCACTCACATAAACGCCAAAGAAGGCGAGATAGCGGACAGGGTTCTTCTTCCGGGAGATCCGCTGCGCGCGAAATTTATTGCGGAAAACTTCCTTGAAAATCCTGCGTGCTACAACGAGGTTCGGGGAATGTATGGATTTACAGGAACTTACAGGGGCGTGCGTGTTTCCGTGCAGGGTTCTGGAATGGGGCAGCCCTCTCTTTCAATCTACGTGAATGAACTTTTCCGTTTTTACGGAGTCCAGAAAATAATACGGGTTGGAACAATCGGTTCTGTGCAGGAGGAAGTGAACCTCCGCGACACTGTGATAGCGTCCGCGGCTTTTTCCGACTCGTATCTTTTGAACCAGCGTTTCGGCGGGCTGCATTACGCTCCTACGGCGGATTTTGAACTTCTGTACACTGCGTTCAACACGGCGAAGTCGCTTGGAATAAAGGCCGCTGTAGGTCCGGTTGTTTCAAGCGACAGGTTCTACGATGACAACCAGAACTGGAAGCTTTGGAAAAAATACGGCGCGATTGGAATCGAGATGGAGAGCGCGGAACTTTTTACGCTCGCCGCGGAATTTTCAAGGAAGGCGCTTTCAATTTTTACAGTCAGCGACCACATAGTGAAGGGCGGAGAAACTTCCGCCGAGGAACGCCAGGTGAGTTTCAGGGACATGATGAAACTTGCATTGGAAACGATAATACAATAGAATGCAACCTCCGTTTGAGATTTACATTTAAAGAGGAAATATGAAACCAACATTGCTAGTGCTGGCGGCTGGAATGGGAAGCCGTTACGGTGGGGTAAAACAGATTGATTCTGTAGGAAAGAATGGAGAATGTCTTTTGGATTTTGCGGCCTACGACGCCCGTAAAAACGGATTTGGAAAGGTCGTGTATATAATACGGAAGGACATTGAAAAGGATTTCAGGGAAAAACTTTTCGACAGGGTTGCGCGCAACATGGATGCGGAATATGTGTTCCAGAGCCACGAGAGCCTGCTTTCTGACGAGCAGATCCGTCTTTCTTCCGCAAGGACAAAACCCTGGGGGACCGCCCATGCGATTCTTTGCGCCCGGAAGGCTGTGGAAACTCCGTTCGCCGTGATAAATTCAGACGACTATTACGGTCGCGAGGCGTTCGCCACCTTGGGAAAACATCTTTCTTCAATAGATAGGGATTCAGGCGAGCACGCGATGGTTGCGTACGTCCTTGAGAACACCATGAGCAGGAACGGTTCTGTAAGCAGGGGTGTTTGCACCGTAAGGGATGGAAAACTGGATGAAATCGTTGAGAACCTGAAAATCTACTACGATGAAGACGGAAAGGTTGTGAGCGAGTGGCAGGACGGAAAGAAAGTCCTTACGGGAAAAGAATGGGTGAGCATGAACCTTTTTGGTTTCAGCGTCAAGGCGTTCGAGAGGTTCAACATATACTGGGAGGACTTCATACGGAACAACGTTTCTGAACTTAAAAGCGAGGCTCTTCTTCCAGTCGCGGCAGGCGACATCGTAAAAAACGGAGAGGGAGTCATAAACGTGTTCACCTCCAACGAGGCGTGGTTTGGAATGACCTATCCGGAGGACCGTGAGGTTGTAAAACAGGCTATTTCCGAAAAGATTTCAGAAGGCTACTATCCTGAGAGGCTTTGGGAAAGATGAGCCTTGAGTTTTCATGGGCGATTCGCTTGAGGGGGGCGCCTTTGAACCGAAACTCAAATCCAATTGAGATTATTCTGTAAATGCATTAGAATGACCTAAAATTTTTATGATTCATAAGGGTGGTCTTTCTATGCTTACGTTAAAATTCGGCGGCACTTCAATGGCGAACGCCAGCCGCATTCTTTCTTCCGCTGACATAATTCTTGAAAGGGCGGAAAAATCAAGGCTCAGTGTTGTAGTCAGCGCGGCCGCGGGGGTTTCAAACACGCTTCAGGCCGCGATAGATGCCTGCATTTCGGGAACAACCACCACCGACTATGTGCAGGAAATCAAAAAACTCCACGAAGAAATATGTCTTGAACTTCAGTCGAAGGTGCAGGGGTTCGACGCGGAAAAGGTCATTGCGGCGATACAGCCGAATTTTGACGAACTTTCGCGTCTTCTTGCAGGCTGCACGTCTTTCGCCGAATGTCCCGGCACCGTCTACTGCAGGATAATGGGAATGGGGGAACTCTGTTCCGCTCCGATAATGGAGGCGGTTCTCAGGGCGAAGGGACAGAGCGTTCTTCTTCTTGATTCCAGAAAATATGTTTACACCACAGGAAAGCAGAAGGAGGGGGAGGCGGACTACGGAAGGACTTCCGACGCCCTTCGTCCTTACAGGGATGGCGAGTCAAACAGCCAGACCCGCATACTTCTTTTTCCGGGCTTTGTATGTTCATGGTCGGGCGGAAGCGGAAAGGAACAGAAGATGGGGCTTCTTGGAAGAAACGGCTCTGATTTTTCCGCTGCAATCATAGGTTTTTCACTTGGCGTTGAGCGGGTTGAGTTCTGGACGGACGTGGACGGAGTTTTTACGGCCGATCCGCGTGTTGTAAAGGATGCGATTCTTGTGGACGACATGTCATACGAGGAGGCCATGGAACTTTCGTTCTTCGGCTCCAAGGTCCTGCATCCAAAGACGCTCGCGCCGCTCCAGTCAAAGGGAATAGAGGCGTGGAGCCTGAACAGCCACAATCCCGGCGCGCGTGGAACAAGAATTGGAAAAGGTCCTTTTGAAAGCCGCGGAAAGGCTTCAATCTGCGGCGTTTCGGCGTTGAAAAAAGTCGCCATGATTTCCGTGAGCGGAACTGCAATGCGCGGACGCACCGGAATGGCAAGCAGGATTTTTAACGCTGTGAGCGCGGCGGGTTCTTCCATACTTTTGATAACGCAGTCCTCCTCGGAGTATACGGTTTCGTTCTGCGTAAGGGAATCCGAGTCCGACAAGGTTCGCGATTCTGTCGCCAGGGAATTTGAACTTGAAATCCGTGAAAAAATCATAGACGAAATAGAAGTCAACACAGATTCCGCAATCGTTTCCGTTGTGGGCGACGGAATGATTTCCAACAGGGGAGTCGCGTCCAAGTTCATGAACGCGCTTTCCTCACAGGACATAAACATAAAGGCGATCGCGCAGGGTTCTTCCGAAAGGTGCATTTCTTCCGTGATAAGCGGAGAATATGCGGACACGGCGGTAAAGGCGGTGCACAGGTTCTTCTTCAACACCGCCCAGACGATAGAAGTGTTCGCGTTCGGCGCTGGAACAATCGGCGGAACGATGATAGACCAGATTCGCGACCAGCACGAAAAACTTCTTGAAGAGAACGTTGACATAAAGGTGATGGCCATTACGACCATAGACGGAATGAATCTTTGCGAGGACGGTCTTGACCTTTCAAACTGGCGCGAGGATTTGAAGAAGCCTATGTTCAAGTTCGGTCCTGAAAACGTTGACGAAATCATAAGGTTCGTAAAGGAAAACAAGCCTTTGAATCCTGTTTTTGTGGACTGCACGGCCTCCTACGACCTTCCAGACCGCTACCTTGACATTCTGAACGCTGGAATGAGCATAGCGACTCCGAACAAGCGCGCGAACTCAAAGAGCATGGAATTCTACAATGAACTCAGGCGTACCGCCAACAGGATGCACAGAAGATTCCTGTATGAAACGAACGTCGGCGCGGGGCTTCCGATAATCGACACACTCCAGAACCTCTACAAGTCCGGAGACAGGCTTGAAAGTTTCAACGGAATCATGTCCGGCTCGCTTTCATATATTTTTGGGAAACTGGACGAGGGCGTTCCTTTCAGCAGGGCGGTTCTTGAGGCAAAGGAACTCAGGTACACCGAGCCTGATCCGCGCGACGATTTGAACGGAATGGATGTGGCCCGAAAGGGCCTTATAATCGCAAGGGAATCTGGATACGACATTGAACTTGAGGACATAACGATGTACAAGGTCTTCCCTGACAGTTTTGATTCCACCGGAACGGTTGAGGAATTCCTTGAAAAACTTCCTGAGGTTGACGAGTATTTTTCAAGGAAGATTGACGCCCTTAAAAAGCAGGGAAAGGTTCTGCGCATGGGAGCGACCATAAAGGACGGAAAAGTTTCCGTAGGAATGATGGAAGTGGGACAGGAAGATCCGCTTTACAGTGTAAAGGGCGGAGAAAACGCCTTTGTATTCTATACGGAACGATACAGGCCGATTCCCCTTACAGTCAGGGGCTACGGAGCGGGAGCGGGTGTTACAGCGGCCGGAGTTTTCGGCGACATCATGAGGACTGTTTCGTTCAATCCCGAACGCTGAATTTGAATCCGGTTCGTTTTGTAAATGCCGGACCGGATTTTGAAAGTCTTTTTTAGTTCAATTATTGGAGTCAATTTTATGGAAAAATTTGTATTGAGCGTTCTTGTTGAAAACAAGGCGGGTGTTCTAAGCCGTGTGTCGGGTCTTTTCAGCCGCCGGGGATTCAATATAGATTCCCTTACCGTGTGTGAAACTTCAAATCCAATGCGTTCAAGAATGACCATAGTCGTAAAGGGCGACGAGCATATCCTGGACCAGATTCAGAAGCAGCTTTCAAAACTTGTTGAAGTCATTTCAATAAAGAAATGCGAGAGGGCGACCACCGTGCAGAGGGAGATGGCCCTCTTCAAGGTTCGTGCCGAGGTCGGCGTAAGGAGCAACCTTCTTGCAACCTGCAACATTTACAAGGCACGCATTGTGGACGTGGGGCTTGAGTCCATTGTAATTGAAATTACAGGAAGCGAAGAAAAGATTGACAGCATGCAGAAGATTCTTGAGCCTTTTGGAATACTTGAATACGTAAAGACAGGCCTTACGGTCCTTGACAGGGGCGCCCTTGTAATGGAGGCGGACCAGTAGGACCGACGAGCGGTTTTCACCGCGTTACAAGGGCCACTCGTCCACATTCAAGACCCCAGCGGTCGTTCACGTAGCTGTCGAACGCCCTGGCCGCGTCTTCAAGCGCAGCCGCCTTTGTGGAGTCTATGTAATGCGCCTCCTGGGGAAAGTTGTTCCGCGAGGAGTTGAAATTTGCAATGCGTACAAAATAGTTCGAGACATTTTCAAGCCTGTTCTGGAGTATGTACGCCATGAACTCGTTCCGTATCAGGTAGCCGTCGTTCCTGTCGTAGTTCAGAGACGGATTTGTAGTCCAGTACGCTACAAGGAAATCCACCGCCCTCTGGTCTATCGTGTAAAATATCGCCGAGGTGGTGTTCCTGAAATCTTCGTCGGTGAAGAAAAGTCCGTGCCACAGTTCGTGGGCGCATAGCGTGTGCCTTGAATGGTTCGGAGATTCCTGCGATATTGAAACTATCGCTCCGTTTCCCTCCTGGAAGCCGCTTGAATTTTCAGAAAGTTTTATTATTCCGTTGTACAGGAGAATTTCCTTCAGAAGTTTTTCACGTTCGTTTAAACTTACATTGAGTTCCTGCGCGCGGTTGAAGAAGTCTGCAAGGCTTTCCGCCCTGTAGTCGTGCGCGTTGAATCCGTGTTTTCCCTCCAGTTCCACGTCTGAAAGAATTTTTCCTCGCCAGCCGGCCTTTTCAACAAAGAATGCAAGTCGTGTGAAAAAATCACCCTGGACCTTGTGGTCCTTGAAGTCGAATATGAGGATGTTCTGCTTGTTCTCCCATCTGTACAGTTCGTAGTCCTGTGTCCTCCATGCGCTTCTTTTTGAGAGCGGAATCATTCCGGGGTCTGTTGCAAGCGGCTCGAATACGCGTCCGCGTTCTTCTGGAATCAGTTTCTTTTCGTTTGCGACCATAAGCAGTTTTGAAAGACGCAAGTCGCCGTCCTCGCAGGAAAACTGCGCGAATGGATTTGAAAGCATCGATGTCTGGAGGGTGAAAGTGCCGTTTTCCTTGAATTTATGGAAAGTGAGGACTTCACCGCCTGCGTTCAGCCGTATTTTTTTACCTTCAGCGGATACCTCTTCCAGTTCAGGGTTTTCTGAAAGCCGTACCAGTATTTTTGGCATTTGAAGGGCGTTTGAGTTTACGACCGGAAAAACGTTTGTCGCCCCCGTGAAGTCCACGCCCAAAAGGTCGCCTGCAAGTCCTCCGTTGCTTGGAAGTCCGTAAAACTGTATTTCTTCCGTGAGGTCGTAGCCGATTTTCGCTTCTTCTATGCGCGCCATTTTGATTTCAAGCGGAAGGGCGGTGTATACCAGAAATCCACGCGGAAAGTCCTGCGCGGAAAGATTTTTTTCAAGCGCGAGCGAGATGTCGAATGTCTTTGAGTCCTTTTTTTCTCCGGCGACAATAAAATTCCTCAAATCCGCTCCGCCCAGAATTCTTTCGTTTATTGAGCCTGAAAAATCGCCTGTCTTTGTGTTGAAGTCTCCGTCGTACAGGAAGCCCATGAAAAACGGCTGTTCCGCCTGCGAATATTCAAGAAGTTTTTCGTAGCCAACCGATTTTAAAATGATTCTTGCCGTAAGGGCTGCGTTGGTGTTCATTTCGTAAAATGCTCGGAATTCGTTCCGCTGTTTTTCCGTGAAGCAGAAAAAAGCGTAGTCGCCGTATGAAAGTCTTCCACGCACGGCGTTGCGGTTCATCGCCGAAAGATTTTCAGAATTTGGTCCGTCCTGAAAGACCAGCACGCTTCTGGATTTTTTGGGATAGCGGTAAGACTGCGCAACAAATACGGATGCCGCGACCAGGACTGCGAGCGCGGCGCATATAAGTGCTTTTCGCCGTGCGTCCAAGTTTTTTAACTTGAGCCGGAGGGTGGAAAGTTTTCCGTTTGTAAACGCGGATTTTTCCGCCTTTTCCTGGACTGTTCTGTTTTCCTTGTTTTTCTGACTTTTCATACACCGATACTACCTTTTTTCCATAAAAAATACTATATTTCTATGGATGCGCAGGGCACTCCGTTTCCATCCGTCAGATGAGATTACTCTTGTAAAGGTCCAGAAAATGATTCTTTCCTGGCTGAACCGTAAGTCCGTCGTCGCCTATCCGTTTTTTCCGATTTTCTGTCCGTTGGACTTCTGCAGGACTTCCGATGGAATCTGTCATGAAGGAGTTTGGGATTCAGATCCTGCATTGGAAACTCTGTCCTTGGAAAAACAGTCTTTTTCTGAAGATTTTAAATATTCCGGTGAAAAAATATTTCTTGACGTTCCGACTGCAATGGAAGACGGAATGTACGTTCCGCTTTTTTTCATGGACGGAGAGGTTGAAACCTTTCGTTTTTTTGTAAAAATCGCGGTGCTTAAAAACGGCTCGTTTGTTTCGGACGATGATTTTTCCGCCGCCGTGGACGCTCTTCTTTTAAAAATGGATTTTCCGCTGGAACTGAAGCGCGCGAGGCTTCTTGACTTTGAAAAGTCCGGCTTTGCGACGCGGTTTTACAGGGAAAAGTGGATAAAGGTTTAACCGTACAGGTTCCGCGAGGCCTGGGTGTCGTGCGTGCAGCTCCGGTGTGGATGGCGGTGGTGGGTAAAACGCGCCGCGGTCTTTAAAATCCAAGTCCTGTCAGTAGAATTTCAGCGGAATGTTCAGGTTGTTCACAATGTTTCCCTGCAGGTCTATGTTGAAGTTTTTTTCCGCGCCCACGCTTGTCGGAGGCCCGTGCCCCGGCATTATGACGGTGTTTTCCTGCTGCGAAAGTATTTTTTCCTTTATGTTGCGCCTTAGAACGTGTCCCGAATAGCTTGAGTTCGTGCTTCCGATTTTTCCCGCGCTTATCGTGTCGCCTGTAAAAAGCACGTTTCCGATTTTAAATACCATCGAGTCGGACGTGTGGCCCGGAAGGGTCATGTAATGCACTGTCATTCCTGCTATGCGTATTTTTCCGTCTCCGTTCAGGACGATCGTTTCCTTTCCCGCGATTTCCCAGTCCGCTCCGTATATTTTTGGCGAATAGATTTTCAGCATCGTCTTAAGTCCAAGCACGTGGCTTCCGTGGTTGTGCGTTATCAATACGGAAGAAAGGTTCAGACCGTTCACTTCAATCTGTTCGATTATTTCCTCGTTTATCTCGCCAGGGTCGATTATTATCGCTTCCCTTGTCTTTTCGTTTGCGACCACGTAGCAGTTGGAAAATCCGCTTGGATTCAGATGGTAGTAGATTTTCAAATCAGTCCTCCCGACTGTTCTCGTCCGTTCAAATCCTGGAATATCGCGCTTCCCTTTTCGTCAAACACCGCCTCCCTGGTGTTGCTCATCTTGAACGACACGTTTTCCTGCGTAAGGTCGAAGAACGTGGTCTTCTTGAGGTTGCAGTTTCGGAACGAAGTGTTTATGAGTTTTGCCTTTACAAAACGCGAGTTGTAAAGGTCCGAGTCGTCGAACGATGACTGGAACGACTGCACTCCGTTGAAGTTGTCCTGTATCAAGTCGCTGTCCGTAAGGAGCGTGTGTGAAAATTTGCAGCCCGCAAAGGAATTGAACTGCATCCTGCAGTTTATGAAGTTGCAGTCCGTGAACACGGCGAAGTCGAACATGCTTACAGTGCTTCTGAATCCCTTGGAGTGTATGTTTGTGAACGTGCAGTGCATCAGGTTGCAGCCTATGAAACGTTTTTCGGAAAGGTCTATGCCTGAAAACGTCATGCCCGCGGCGTTCAGTCCGATTATCGTGTCGTGCGTCTTTATGTAGTTCAGTATGTCCTGCGTCGCCTTGCCCGGATTTGGAATGTGGTCCAGACAGTAACATTTTTCATCGACGATGTTTCCGTTGTCGTCTATTTTTGAAACGGCGAGGTTGTTGCAGGTTCTTACTATGCATTTGTTTAGGCTGAACATCGCAACATCGTAACCCAAACGCGCCTAAAATTCAATTGTCAGAATCGCAATGTAAGAATCGCAAAGGAGGCTGCGCACATTGAGTTTTTTTACAAATCATCTAGTCTAATGTGTCCGTTTGCAATAGAATTGTTCTCAATATACAGAGGATTTTATGTCAGTTGATTTTGCTTTTCTTGATTCAGGAACGGGCGGACTTCCATATTTGAAATATCTGAAGGACAGAAGACCGGACTCCACCTGCGTGTACGTCGGCGACACAAAAAATTTTCCGTACGGAGAAAAATCTTCCGAAGAAATCACAGAAAAATCCTGCGAATGTGTGGAAAAAATAATCGAAAAATTCAGCCCGCACACTGTGATAATCGCCTGCAACACGATTTCCGTCACCGCGCTTGATGTAATGCGTGAAAGGTTTCCGGAAACTCCGTTTGTTGGAACTGTTCCCGCCATAAAGCCTGCCGCTAAAATCTCAAAGACACGGAAAATAGGGCTTCTTGCGACCAACGCCACTGTAAACCATCCGTACACAAAAAAACTTATAAGCGACTTTGCAAGCGACTGTACAGTTTTTTCACGCGGCGACCCGGATTTGATTTCGTTCATAGAGCACGGTTACACCTTGGCGTCGGACGAGGAGCGTGTGGAGGCGTGCAGGGCGTCGTGCGATTTTTTTAAGGAAAAGGGCTGCGATGTGATTGTGCTTGCCTGCACGCATTTTTTGAGGATGCCTGAATACATACAGAAGGCGGCGGGTCCCAGCGTTTCCGTGGTTGACAGCAGGGAGGGGGTTGTACGGCACGCCCTTGAGGTTGAAAGAAATTCCACTGCTGGAATGTCGGACAGGAACGCCCTTGGACTTAAAGGCGGAGGTTCTTGCGGAAAAAAGGACGGCTCGCGCCTTTATGTTACCGCATTGAAAACTCCGCTCGACCGTAAGACTTTCGAGGAATTTTCGTCCATGAACGGAATGACGTTCGGCGGACTTCTTGGCGAGCCTTGAGGAGTGTGTGGGCATCGGGCATTGTTTGCGCATCGGGCATTGAGAGTTGTCTGGACGCATGGTTTAAAACTTTATTGCGCGATTTTTCCAGTTTTTGTTTTTAAAATACGTTTTTTAGTTGCGATATTTTTGAATCAATTCTTCCCTGTTTTTTACACTGATTTTGTCGTAAAGAAGGCTGATGTAATTTTCAACGGTATGCAGTCCAAGGAATAATTCATCACAAATCTGCCTGTTTGTTTTTCCCTGTAAAATACATTCGAAGACGTTTCTTTCCTGTTTTGAAAGCATTGTAATGATTGAGTCAATTTTGTTCTGAGATTTGACCATGCGTTCTTCAAGATATGTTCCGCCACCCTGAACAGTTTCAAGGCACGCTACAAGTTCTTCTTCTTTTGCAATTTTGGAAATATATCCTTTTGCGCCGGAATCTTTGGCCTGCAAAACAAAACCCACAGTATCATACATGGAGTACATTACTGTTTTTATCCGAGGGTATTTCTCGGACAGAAGTTTTACAAATTTAAAACCTGTTTCACTCAATAACTGCACATCTACAATTATTATTTCAGGAAAAATGTCACTGTCGAAAGAAATTGACGACAGAAACTCAAGACATTCTTCACCGCTGCTGAAATCTTTTGCAACCCGCCAGGCTGTATGGCTTTCAAGCCAGCTTTTCAGACCGTTTCGGACCATGTTGTGGTCGTCTATGATGCATAGAACATTTTTCATCGCTAAATTTCCATTTCGATTCTGACTTCCATTCCATTGTCCTGGCTGGAAATAAATTTTATGTTTCCGCCGATCAGGTCGATTCTGTCCTTCATTGAACGAAGTCCAAAATGTTTCCTGCTTTCCAGACTGTTTTCAATTACGCTGTCGTCACAGCCTATTCCGTTGTCTGTTATGAATATAATGATTTTATTGTCCTCACCTTTTATGAGGATTGAAGTCTCCGTCGCGTATGAATGTTTTTCTATATTGTTCAATGCTTCCTGCACGACCCTGAACAGATTTTGAGTGACTTCTTTTTTTAATACAGGATACTCAAATCCATCTTGAATTCCTACGGAACATGGCACATGGGTTCTTGCAGAAAACTGCTGCGCAAGGGAATTTATAATCGACACAAGCTCAATTTCTGAAGAGTCGCCTTCGGAATGGTTTGCAAGTTCCGCGGGTGCAAGGTTGTAGCAGATGTTGCGGAGTTTTATGATACATTCCGTTGCAATGTTTTCTATCCGACTTTGAAGCGGTTTTGATTCATCGCAAACTTTAAGATTTTCAGTTTCAAGGCGAATCACACGAATGTCCTGGACGACGGAATCGTGAATGTCACGGCTGATTTTTGAACGTTCTTTTTCCTGAATTGAAAAAATAAATTTATTCTTTTCTTTTGTATTTTCCAAAGTAAAAGCAATGCTCTGCCTTTTTAAGACTTTCATTTTGACGGCGGAAAATACAAGAATGAATATGCTTGAAAATAAAAACAGCAGGATTAAAAATGACAAAAGGCTTATTTTTGATTTGTAACTTTCCTTGAAAAGATTGCCGGTATAAAGTTGTCTGTCATATGCAAGAGCCGCCTGCTTGGATTTGAACTTTGTTATATTGTCTGTAAGGCAGTCCAGGTACCACCAGTCGGTTTTGTTTGCATCCAGGAGAATCATCCCCGTTTTTGTAGGAAACACGACGTTGTTGTACCAGTCGAGGTTTGATGTGTGTTCCTCTCCACGTTTACAGATATGGTAAAACTGCCTGCCTTTTAAACTTTCAATTTCTACAGGCTTCAGCCTGCCGCCTGAGCGTACGATTTTGTAAAGTGTGCAATTGCGTATGTCGGAATCCCAGTTCCCTTCTTCCAGAAGAACCATCTTGCCGTAAATTGCGTAAAGATACACACCAACATCATTTGAATACAGTTTTCCTGTTTCCGAGGTCCTGTAGCTTGAGAATTCATAATTGTCAGGTTTGTATTCTCCGTTCTCGTAGAAAAATTCATAAAACCCCTGCTGGCTGTTATGCTCCCATGACAGGCTGTTGTGATAGACTATGAACGATTTTGTGTTGTGGTCAAAGCAGATGGTGGGAACGGTCCAGCCTTTTACATATTCAAATGTAATTGCTTTTTCGAATGCGTAATAGTGTCTTTCCGTGGCGTACAGCCAAATGCTTTCCTCTTCAGAATTGTCAAAATCCAGGACGCTCAACAAAGTCCATTTGCCGTCATCGGATGTGGCGGCTGAATGTACAATGGTCCTTTTATTGAACGCCTCTGCATGAAGGGCGAGAGCGGCGAATAAAATTGCAAGGGCTGAAAATATTTTCTTCATGTTTCTAAATATACACCATTCCCCGAATTTTATCTTATGTCCGGGAAACAGTGCAGTCCGTTTAATTCTAAAATTTACAGATGTCAATTGTCTGTGCATACAATGCGAATTCCGACGGAATCGCTTGCCCATGTAACCCTTTCGGTTGACTTTGACTCGTGAACATCACAGTTGTAAAACCCGTAACTTCCGCCGCAGGATTTACGCCATAAATAATAATCATTTTCAGAATCGTATGAATATCTGTCCTGGGTAAATTCCCATACATTTCCACTCATGTCGTAAAGGCCATAGGCGTTTGCATTTTTTAATCCTACATCATGTGTTTTTCCTGAACTGTTTGAAACATACCATGCGGTTTCTTCAATATTGTCGCTTCCTGCATATTTGTAGTTTTCTCCACCGCTGGCCGCAAGACGCCATTCCGTTTCCCTCGGCAGTCGATAACCGTTGTTTCCCTGCTTTACATCTGCGTTTTCTGCCTTGCTTTCGCCTTCATTCACGGAATTTGATTCCGCAGTCTTTAAAACTTCTCCCCTGTAATAGTATACGGGAGTCAATCCGTCTTTTTCGCTTGCCGCGTTGCACCATACAACGGCATCACGCCAGCTTACATTTGTTACAGGCTGTCTGCTTCCTTTTGTTGGAGCGGCTCCTGCAGTACCTGAAGAGCCTTCCTTTCCCGCGTTTGCAAAAGTGTATCCATTGGAAAGCGCCCAGGTGTAAACCTCGTGCCAGCTTGAATATGTAAGTTCTGTTTTGCATACAAAAATATTCAAGCCTGAAGTCGAAGGAAGTTTTACAAAGCCTTCCTTTATGGACTCTGTTTTTGTTCCCTCAATTTCCTTCTTTTCTGAATAATGGCATACGGAACAGGCCCTGCGCCTTACTTCGTTCTTGAAACTTGTCGGTTTTTCCAAAGTCTCCCATTCTGAAAACTTGTGCGCTTCTTTGTCTTTTTGTTCCCCGCATGAACATTCCATCCAGTGATAGTTTGAATCACGCTCCATCGAATAGATGTGAACGTGTTTTGACGAATTGTCCGGCGAGTCGCAACCCAGGACACCTGCCGTAATGCAAATGCCAAGCCCAATCACTGCAGACAATGCTTTTGCAGTTCCAAAAAATTTTCCTTCCTTCATTTTATACCTTCCTTAATTATTGGATTTACATATTGAAATTAAAACTGTGGGTTTTAATGCTCCAGCAAAGTCAGACTCTTGGGTTTGAATGACACTGATTCTGATTTTGAGCTGAAAAATATCTGTCTTATCGAACTTTTTTTAGACTCGTCAAGTTCCAATAGAATTTTATCTGAACCTTTCCGGCACAATGTTTCAGTTCTTGAATCATCTGAATACGCCGCGCCAAAAATAAATTCCCGGTCCGCTTCCTCGTATTCCAATTGAATGCACTCGTAGTCACTTGCATCGAAAATATTGTAATAATCCGCCCAGATCCAGGACGCCGGAATGGATATAATGCCTGTCGTGCTGTCATATTTATTGAATTTAGACAGGTCAATTGCAAGTGAAGGTGAATCGGGGTTTTGCAGACTTTCAGCATGACTTTTTTTCCATGTGTCGATTAAAACAGGAAAAAAATCATCTCCGTCCGCCAAATCATAGGGAGAGGCCATGTTTACTGCGGCATACACATATCCGTCGTCCCACACTGACATGGAAATGTGATTTTTTCCTGCTATTTTGCAGAAATCATTCAGACATTCAAATCGTTTTTCCTTTGGGAACAATTCGCTGTATTCTCCGAGGCTTGCTATGTTGAATTCCGTCATGCAGACAGGAACGCCATTTTTTACATAGGTTGAATAATATTTTCCCAAGACTTGATTAAATTCTTTTCGTAATTCAGCAGTATAGTCCAGGATTCCCAATTCCTTCATCAAAGGATACCAGTGAACTGCCAGCAGCATTTTTTTATTTGCGCTGTCTTCAGGAATTTTAAATTCGTAATCAAATGCAAGTTCCCTTCCCGTGGCATAAGTTGGCACCATGATAAAACGTTTTGCGTTGTTGCCTCCCGTACTGCGGATTGTATCTACAATCATCTGGTTGTATTCATTGAGTATGGCTGTTGCCTTTAATTTTCCGTCTTCAGAAAGTTCCATGGGCCAGTATTCGCCATTTTCCTTATGAGAGTCTGAAATTCTAGGTTCATTCAAAGTTTCAAAAATCAGGTGTTCGTCATAACTTCCATTGAACGCAGTTGCAATCTGAGTCCAAATTCTCTTTAAATACTTTTGAGATTCATCTTTATCTTCTTCCTTAAGATTGTAGCCTGTTGCGTAAGGAATTGGACTTTGCATGTATTTATAGACAGAGTGATGGTCGTTTAATATAACGTAGTATCCGTCTGCGATTGCCCAATCAACAATCTGCTTTACGCGATTCATCCAGTCGGAATCGATTGTATAGTTTTCGTCTATGATATGGGAAAACCATGTTACATTTACACGTAAAGATTTAAATCCATGCCCATAACCGGCTTTAATGCGTTCTTTATTTTCTGGCGGACGCCCCTTGTATTCAAGGCTCATTCCTTCAGCGCCGGTGCCCAAACGTTTTGTTTCAAACTCCGGTTCTCCATTTGCGTCAATAATCGGTTTTCCGTTTGAATCTTTTTTTGAGACATAATCATTCTGAAATCCAAAACGCATGGATTCTGCATCTTTGCTGTTGTAATGTGGACAGGTTGCAAGACGGCTGATGTTCCAGCCTATAGCCATGTTTTCGGTAAGTTTTTCACCAGTCAATGAATCATCAAATTTGCCGTCGATTGCATCCACGATTGGCTTGTTTTTTATGGCAGGAATTGAGTTCAAAAATTCAAATTTTTCAAATTTAACAGAAATGTTTTCCCTGTAGTAATCTTCCGTGACTGTTGCCATGCAGAATATTTCTGAAATCTTATTTTTACGCTCGGAATCAAGTTTTATGTATGCTTCATTTTTATCTGACTGAAGAAAAACTTCTGAACAGGATCTATCTTCGTAAAAGATGCGGAATTTCACCTGCGGAACAGTGAGGTTGGAGTATGTGAGGCGCGCATATTCATAATCCGAAGCGTCAATGCTTTTGTAATCTTTAAAGCCAAACCCTGCGTTTCCAAAGCCTTTGTGCATCTCAAGAACATGGTCTTTCTTGCTGTAGGATGATTTCCACTGGTACAACACATTCCACGATTCAACCGAATGTGGATGCGGCTGATTGCTGTTTTCTTTAAAATTTGACTCAGGGGGTTGATTGTGTGTGCATCCAATGACAAAAAAGACAAGACAATGGATGACAGTAATAAAAAGTCGTTTCATGGTTTTAATTATAAACTCACGACGTGAAAATGATATGGAGTTCAACTCCTTTTTTACCGCATGAAAAAAATGCCGTCGGGCATCTGACTTCCTGCTGTTCCTTTTATTCCCTCAATTCATTATAATCTGCCTTATGGCGAAAATTCAGATGAAAAATGCCATCGCGGAACTCGATGGCGACGAAATGACTCGTGTATTGTGGAAGGTTATAAAAGACGAACTTCTCCTTCCTTTTGTTGACTTGAACACAGAATATTACGACCTTGGACTAAAGGCGCGCGATGATTCTGACGACAAGGTTACCTACGAAGCGGCGGACGCCATAAAGCGTCTTGGAGTTGGCGTCAAGTGTGCGACAATAACTTCAAACGCCGCCCGAATGGAGGAGTACAAGTTAAAATCCCTCACTCCGTCTCCAAACGGAATCCTCCGCGGAGAACTTGACGGAACGATTTTCCGCGCTCCGATTTTTGTAAAAAATATTGAATGCAATGTCAATTCCTGGAAAAAGCCCATTGTCCTTGGCCGCCACGGTTACGGCGACGTGTACAAGAACTGCGAGATAAAAACTCCGTGCGCGGGAACTGCGGAACTTGTATTCCACGGCGAGGACGGAACGGAAATCAAAAAAACGATTCAGGTAATGAAGGGGCCTGGAATAATTCAGGGAATGCACAATCTTGACGCGTCCATCGAAAGTTTTGCGCGCTGCTGCTTCAACTACGGACTTGACCAGAAAATCAGCGTGTGGCTTGGAACAAAGGACACGATTTCCAAAACTTATGACGGAAACTTCAAGGAAATTTTCCAGAGGATATTCGATTCTGAATTCAAGGAAAAATTCGACAATGCTGGAATTGAATATTTCTACACTCTGATTGACGACGCTGTGGCCCGTGTAATGAAGTCGGAGGGAGGCTTCCTTTGGGCGTGCAAGAACTACGACGGCGATGTCATGAGCGACATGATTGCCTCCGCCTGTGGAAGCCTTGCGATGATGACTTCCGTGCTTGTTTCTCCCAACGGACAGTTTGAATACGAGGCGAGCCACGGAACTGTTCAGAAGCACTATTACCGCTATCTAAAAGGTGAAAAAACTTCCACAAACCCTGTCGCGACGATTTTTGCGTGGACGGGTGCGCTTGCAAAACGCGGAGAACTTGACGGAAACGCAGAACTTGTTGATTTTGCAAAGAAACTTGAAAAGGCGACGCTTTCCACAATCGAGGACGGGTTCATGACGGGCGATTTGGCTTCCCTTTCAAATCCGCCTGCAAAAAAAATCTTGAATTCTTGGGAGTTCATAGCGGCCATAAGGGAAAGACTGTAGTTTTTTACCGCAGTTTTACAGCGCGGAGCGGCTCCCGCATGATTTTTCAAAGTCCATGCACGGCCGCTTTACGCCGTAAAAACTTCGGTCATGTCCATGGCATACTGTTCTAAGGCGACGGCGAAAGATTTTTGAAGTTCCTGAAATGCGCTTCAACAGGTCTTTCGCTTTTTTTATGGGCGATAAGATGATATAATCGCCCTGTTATGAAGAGAATTGCTATAGTTACCGGCGCCTCGTCTGGAATGGGACGGGATTTTGCCCTTATGCTTTCAGATTTTTTTAAGGTTGACGAGATATGGCTTCTTGCCCGGCGCAAGGAAAAACTTTCCGCCCTTGTGAACGAAATCAAGGAAAAATCGTCCGTACATTCAAGGGCGTTTGACATAGACCTTTCGGGGCGTCCCGGAGTCGCACGTTTTTCCACCATGCTTGAATGTGAGAGGGTTCTTGACGAAGGTTCCGGCGGCTTTGAAATTTCAGTTTTGGTGAACAACGCGGGTTTTGGAACTTACGGAACGTTCGAGGAGACCGACATCCAGAAGGAACTTGACATGGTGGACCTGAACTGCACGAGCCTTACAGGAATCGCGGGGCTCTGCATTCCGCACATGAAAAAAAACTCCGTCATGATAAACACGGCGAGCCTCGCGTCTTTTCTTCCGCTTGGAAATTTCGCGGTGTACGCCGCCACAAAGTCCTACGTGCTGAGTTTTTCAATGGCACTCGCGGCGGAACTAAGGGAAAGGGGTATAACCGTAACCGCCCTGTGTCCGGGACCTGTCGCCACGGAATTTGCGGATGTCGCGTCCAACGGTTCAAGAAAAAAAGTCAAGAACGGGCTTTCTTCTGAAAAGGTGGTTCGGCACGCTTTAAAGTCCGCCGTCCGCGGTCGTAAAACAGCAATCTATTCGTTCAAGTGGAAGGCCGCCGCCGCGTTGAGCCGTTTTGTCGGAAGATATTTATGCGCGTGGTACACGTACAGGTTCTGCAGAAGACCTAACGGAACGAACGGTCTTTCGTGATTTTATCTTTCGTGATTTATTTTTTTTGATTGACAAACACGGCTTGGCAAAGGAAAATACGGTTGTACTCATCGAACTGAAAAACCAGTCCTTGAGATGATTTTATTGGAGGCTAAAATGGCTAAAAAGGGAAAAGACTACTTTGGACTTGGAAGGCTTGTAAGCATAATTCTTGCTATAATTCCGTTCACTGCATGGCTTTGTGGTTTCATAACCAGATTCAAGGAAGGAAAAATCGTCGCGGGTCTCATCCGTCTTGTATTCGGATTTACAATCGTGTGGATTCTCGACCTGATTCTCATGCTCTTCACGGGAAAAATTCTCAGGGTCATCAATTTCTAGTCTTTTTTATCAAGGCGAAGGACTGTTCTGACGGACGGTCCTTTTTTTTATTCGTCGGATTTTTTTACAGGCGTGTTTTACGCTGTTGTAATATGGGGCTTTTTAGATTATCCTTGTCGACATGGATAAAACAGTGCTTTTTGGAGAATTGATGCTCCGTCTTAGGCCCGAAGGAAACGAACGCCTTTTTCAGAAGTCCGCGATGGAAGCGGTTTTTGGAGGGAGCGAGGCGAACGTCGCGGTCAGTCTTTCTATTTTTGGAAAAAAAACGGTCTATGTTACGGCGCTTCCCGACAATGCTGTTGGACGCGCCGCGGTAAATTCCCTCAGGCGTTACGGCGTGAACGTAAGTCCCCTTGTAAAGGAAGGAAGGCTTGGACTTTATTTCCTTGAGGGAGGAGCCTGTCAAAGACCGAGCGACGTGATATACGACAGGGCGGGAAGCGTGGTTTCTCTTTCTGGACCAGAAGAGTACGACTGGAAGGAAATATTCAAGGACGCGTCGTGGTTTCACCTGTCGGGCGTTACGCCTGCAATTTCTGAAAATGCCTTCCTGTGCTCGTTCAGGGCGATGGAAGAGGCGAAGAACGCGGGCTGTACTGTCAGCCTAGACCTGAACTACAGGAAAAAACTCTGGAAGTGGGGAAGGTCCGCCAAGGAATCGATGCGTGTTCTTGCGGAAAAGGCGGATGTTCTTGTCGCGAACGAGGAGGACATACAGCACTGTCTTGGAATTCCACTTGAAACGCTTTCAAGTCCGTCGGAAAGTTACAGGAACCTCTGCGCTGAAGTAAAAAGGCAGTTTCCATGCGCGGGACTCATCGCCGTTACATTAAGGCAGAGTTTCAGTGCGGACAGGAACGGCTGGTCCGCGGTTTTGAGCGGAAGACACGGATTTTACGAAAGCGTCCACTACGACATAGAAAACATAGTTGAAAGGGTTGGCGCCGGAGATTCTTTTGCGGCGGGGCTCATATACGGACTTCAGGAATATCCAGACTCAAGGGAGGGCGAGGTTCTTGCCTTGGATTTTGCGACTGCGGCCGGCTGTCTTAAACATTCCATAACGGGCGACTTCAACCTTTCTACAAAAGCCGAGGTTGAATCCCTGATGAAGGGGAATTCCAGCGGACGGATTCAAAGGTAGTCCGCGGCGTTTTTATTTTGTTATTTTAGGTGCATGACATGAAACATTTGAAACATCAGAAAGAATTTGACGAAAAAATCGCGCTCTCCGGGGCGGTGGCCGTATGCTCCGTGCTTGAGAGCGACGAGGCTGTGTCTCTTGCGCGCAGGCTTCTTTCAAAAAATATTCTTGCAATGGAAATAGCGTACAGGAATCTTTCTGAAATGGAAAAGACGGACGAGTGCATAAGGGCAGTCCGCCGCGAAGTTCCAGAAATTCTTCTTGGCGCCGCGACGGTGGTAAACCGCGAGATTGCCGTACGCGCGGTAAGGGCGGGTGCGCAGTTCATTCTTTCTCCGGGCCTCAATCCGTCCACGGTGAAATTCTGCATCAGAAAAAAAATTCCCGTGTATCCCGGCGTTCAGACTCCCACAGAGATAGAGGCCGCTCTTGAACTGGGGCTTTGCACATTGAAATTTTTTCCTGCGGAACATTCCGGCGGAACGGAACTGTTGCGCTGTCTTTCAGGACCTTTTCCGAATGTCAGGTTCATAGTTTCAGGCGGTCTGAACGCAAAAAACGAGGCCTCGTACAGGGAACTGAAGAACGTGGCGGCCGTAAGTGGAAGCTGGCTTTCCGCCGACACAAGTAAAACCTAGCATGAAGAAAAACAGGCTTTTTTCAAAGATCGACAAGGCGGCGTTCGATTTCAATCTTGTTGAAGACGGCGACAGGATTCTTGTGGGCGCTTCTGGCGGAAAGGATTCCACCGCCCTGATACAGTATTTTTCAAACAGGATGCGGCGGGAAAATCCTAACTTTTCATACACCGCGCTCCACGTGCAGACTGAATTTTCAGGTCCGCTTCCCGAAAGCATACAGAATCTGTTCGACGAATGGAATGTTCCGCTTGTCAACGTTGAAATCGACGTTTCCGCAAGGCTTAAGGAAGGTCGCGGAATGAACTGCTACTGGTGTTCCACCCAGCGTCGGACTGAACTGAACAATTACGCAATCGAAAATGGATTCAACAAAATTGCGCTCGGACACCATGCCGACGACGTTCTTGAAACCCTTGTGATGAACGCCCTTCATTCGGGAGTGCTGAGCACGATGATTCCGTCGCTTGAATACGAAAAATATCCGGTGACATTGATACGTCCGCTGTATTATGCGTTTGAGTCCGAGATTGTCGACCACGCAAAGGAAAACGGTTTTTACGGATTCACCTGCACCTGTGATTTTCAGTCCAACAGCACGCGGAAGTCTGCCAGGGCAAAGATAGCCATGCTCACGGAGGAAAATCCAAGCCTTAAACAGCATCTTTTCGACTCCATGTTCAACGTGAACCTTGACTATCTTCCGAAAAAAAACTTGACGGAATAAAAAAAAAATCCCCGAGTGGCAGATTCTGAATTGCACCCGGGGAATTTTATGTATTTTTTTTAAAAAACTGAGTTTTCTTTGGAACGCGGATTTATTTTATGTTCTTTTTGATGAACTCCGCCTTCATGTCCTTCAGTTTTTCCGTGAGGGAAACCTTGTATATGTGCGGATTTAAAATCCTCTTGTAACTTTCATCGAACGTCTCAAGCTGCCTCTTCATGTTTTCCCTTGCATTTTTGAGGGATTCTCCGTCTGGAAGTCGTGGCGAAGTCCTTTTTCCGTCTTTTATCTTGAGGCTTAAAAGAGGCTCTATTCGCGCCGCCCTGCATGAAAACTGCCTGTAATCCACCATCGGGTGAAAATAGCGGTAGTCCCTGTTTTCCTCAAGAATTTCATCCTCAAGTGAAAGGATGTCTGCGGTCGCCATGCCGTTTTCGTCGTACAGCCTGTATACGTTCTTTATTCCAGGGTTCGTGGTCTTTGCGGGATTGTCGCTGAACTTCATGGAAGGTATGAATTCGTC
>JBHAFG010000074.1:0-3797 GCA_041855945.1 Treponema sp.
CAATCGAGGATTTTCACAGTCTATAAGATTCTTCTCAATCCATGCCTTAATTATCTTTTGAGTTTGTTTGTCTAGCTTCTTAAATGCCTTATCAAATTTTTCGGTAGTAACAAGCAGATAAATCATAACTCAAGCTCTTTCCACAGTTCATTGATTGGGCGTGTTTTTAATGTTCCTGCCTGTTTTTCTGATTCATATTCTTCAAACACTTTAAGGTCATACTCGTCCTCAATTCGTTCAAGCATAGTAATTCTAATGATTTCTGACAATGTGCTGTTATTGTGCTTTGCATATGCCTTGAAGATGTTTAGTTCTTTTTCTGGAACTCTTAAACTGATTGTAGACATATCCATTCTCCTTATAAACACCGCGTTAGCGGCGAGCCATGGATGGCGAGAATCCAAGTTTGCGAATGCAACGTATGAGCAAACTTGAGTGATAAAAATTACACGGACGTAATTTTTATCCATCTCCTTATAAACACCGCGTTAGCGGCGAGCCAAAGCTGCCCCTTTCTCGTGTAATACGATTGTATCACATAATTCAGTTTTGTTGAATGTATTTTCATGCTCCATATAAATTTCGTTTTCTGCATTATTCGGAATTCCTGCGGTGAATGTAACTCAAATGCAATTAACGATTAAAAACTTTCCCCTAGAAAAGTGTAATTTCATGGTTCTTCTAACTTGCACAAAACAGCCACGCTCTTGTAACGGATAAAGTGGTAAATAAAAATGATTTGTGCTACCATAAAAGGCGAATTATTAGCGGAGAATATATGAAAAAAGCGTTGAAAATTGCTGGGAAAATATCGCTTGGGCTGCTTGCGGCACTTCTGGTAGTTTTGGCTATTGTCTTTGTATACAATAAAATAATGCTCAAAAAAGAAGCGCATTTATTTGAGCAGCCACTTGGAAAGATGATAGAAGTTGACGGACACAATATGTGCGTTTACACGGAGGGCGATGGTGAACACACTATTGTTTTTTTGTCGGGAAGCGGAACTGCATCACCTATTTTAGATTTTAGAAGCCTTTACAAGCTACTTTCTAACGACTTTAAGATTGTCGTTATTGAAAAGTTCGGTTATGGATTTAGCGATATTGTAGATTCAGATAGAGCGTTCGACACAATGCTTAGGCAAAATAGAGAGGCTCTTTCAAAACTTGGAATCAACGCCCCATTCATTCTTTGCCCACATTCAATGTCTGGGCTTGAAGCGATTTTATGGGAGCTAGAATATCCAGACGAGGTTGAAGCTGTAATCGGGCTTGATATGGCTTTGCCTAAGTCTTACGATAAATTCAATTTTAAGAGAGTGTTGAGCTTTGAAAAGTTTGCCGCACAGGCACGGAAAATGGGGCTTATAAGATTTTTCTATAATGACAGTTTTCTTCCAGCAGAACTTTCTGAAACTGAAAAAAAACTTTACAGGGCTATTGCGTGCAAAATAGCTGTCAACAAAGTAATTATGAATGAAGGTCTTGCTATTCCGCGTGCGTGTAAAAAAATAAACGACAGACCTATGCCAAATATTTCAACGTTGCTGTTTGTTTCAAACGGAAAAGATGTATGCATAAAGAATTGGATTGAGATACAAAAAGAATATGCGGAAAAACTGCCCGACGCTTCTATTATAGAACTCAACTGCGGTCATTACGTACACAATTTTGAGCAAAAACGAATCGCCGCAGAAATGCGGAAATTCATTAAAGAGCTTTAGATAAAATCAATATGGAGAGCATAATGAATAAACAGGCGTTTTTTCCTGACTACAGCAACAGCATTTTGAACTTTTCGTGTTCAATTCTTAAATATTTTGGCGTAAAGCCGAAACATTCCACGCTTTCTTCTGCGGATAAAATCCTCAATAAAAATTTCAAACACGTTGTTGTAATTCTTCTTGACGGATTTGGCGTTAATATTATGGAAAAGCACCTTGCACCGTCTGATTTTTTGCGTTTCTGTACGGAGATTTACACACACGCTCGGGTTCTTGCATTTTCTGTTTTATGGCGCGACAATTTATTGCGTTCCTGCGTGATGATTTCTTGTGATCTTGCACGGCGATTTTGACTCGTGCGTTGTTTTTGTACGGTGGTTTGTACGCGTGCAGATTTTGACACTGCCTCCTGTAAAAATGTCGGGAGAGCCGTGTACGACGTTCGCGAGAACTGTAAACCTTTCGGAGCGAAGCGTAAGGCTTTCGCGAAAAAGTGTAAATCTTTCGGACCGAAGTGTAAAAGTGTCGCGCGATGTGTAACTCTGTCGCAGACACGTGTAAATCTCCAGCGACCTCCTGTAAATCTCCCGCATGAAAACGTTCCGCACATGGACGCGTGCTGAAAAAACGCGACAAAAATCATGCGGCTTGATAGAATGTGTCGCGAGAAAGGAGGAAATCATGCAATTGATTCACGGTGATTCCATGGATGCGCGTCTTGTCTGGTTCAACCAGCCTGAGTTCAGGATTCAGGACGGACGCGTGCGGATTACCACGGAGTCCGACACCGACTTCTGGCAGAAAACCCATTACGGTTTTTCACGGGACAGCGGACACTGCCTTTTGTGTACTGTAAATTCGGATTTTTCGTTGAAGGTAAAGACAGACTTTGCCGCAAAAAATCAGTACGACCAGTGCGGCCTGATTGTACGACTGGACGGCGAGAACTGGATAAAAACTTCCGCCGAATATGAAGACGGTGAACATTACAGGCTGGGTTCCGTCGCGACGAACCTTGGATTTTCCGACTGGGCGACCATCGACGTAAAAACACCTTTGACTTCGATGTGGTACAGAATCCAGAGCAAGAATAAACTGTGCGACTATCTGATTGAATATTCATACGACGGAAAGGTATGGAATCAGCAAAGGATAACTCATCTTCTAAAATCCGCGGGGGAAGTGAAAATCGGGCTTTACGCGTGCAGTCCGAATAAGGGCGGTTTCAATGCGGATTTTTCGTTTTTTGAACTTGACGCAACCTGCTGGAAATAGCGCGGTGTCTTAAAACTCTCTCGCGAGAATTGTACGACGTTTGCGAGAACTGTAAAACAGTCGCACGACACGTGTACAACTCTCGCGAGAACTGTAAAACTTCCGCCATAAAACGCAAATGCGCCGGCAATGACAGTTCAATGTGGAAAAAAAAGCCGTATTTTGTTAGAATGTGAAAAAATAAGTCGGGGGGACACATGAAAAAGTCGGATCTTTTTTATTTCATCGGTTTTGGGCTTAAAACTTTCCTTTTCAGGCAGAAAAAGGCAATCCTTGGAACAATCATTCTTACGGACAAATGCAATCTTTCGTGCAGGCACTGTTCTGTAAACAACATAACGGCGGTAGTCCATCCGTATGAAAAAGTCAAGGCAGAGATGAAAATTCTTTACGACATGGGAGTGCGGATTCTGTTTTTCTGCGGCGGCGAAACTTTTTTGTGGGAGTCTGAGGGAAAAAATCTTAGAGACCTTGTAATGGAAGCAAAACAGATGGGCTTCATGATTGTAAACACCGTTACAAACGGAACTTTTAAAATCGACCTTCCAGAAGCGGACCTTGTTCTTTTAAGCATTGACGGAAACAGGGAAAAACACGAGGAAATACGCGGTCCCGTCTACGATTTGATTATGAAAAACATCGAAAACGCCACGAGCGACAACATCTGTTTTTACATGGCGGTAAACAAAATCAACATGGACACAATAAGGGATGTTGTACACACCGCAGACAGAATGAAGAACGTAAGGGCGGTAAGTTTTAATTTTCACACACCCTATCCCGACACTGAAGACCTTGC
>JBHAFG010000075.1:0-7376 GCA_041855945.1 Treponema sp.
ATAAATCCATGTGGCTGATAAAATTTTCATGGCAGGAAAACTTGCGCTCAAGGTCTTGAGGCTCGTCCTTTCTCCTCTTTCTCTGGGAAATGAATGTCTTGTATGCGGTTCCGCCTCTTTTATGGTTCCTGTGTGTCCGGAATGCAGGAAGACGCGTTTTTCAGTTCCTCCACCTGGAACCGGATTCTGTTCCGTCTGCGGAAGGATTCTTGTTTCTGAAAAGGGGCTTTGCGTGGAGTGCAGGAACGGCGGAGTATTGAAAAACGTTGACAGGATTTTTCCCATTTTTCCCTACAGGCTGTGGAACGCTGAACTTTTAAGGAGGTGGAAGATGAACGGCGAAAGGTCGATTTCGGAGTTTTTCTCAGACCTCATGAAAATAAGGCTCGACCAGATTCAAGGGCTTTCAGGCGGATTTTCGATTGTTCCGGTTCCTCCCCGTCCTTTAAAGATACGGAGGGAGGGCTGGGACCAGGTCGAGGAACTTTCTGTTTTTCTTGAAAAAAAACACGGACTTTCAGTTCATAGAATCCTTGAAAGGCGTTCTTCCGTCCAGCAGAAAAGCCTTGACAGGAATGGAAGGATTTCAAGGATTGGACTTTCGTATTTTTTGAGGGAAGGGGTCTCTGCAGTTCCTGAAAGAATATGCGTTCTTGACGACGTTGTAACGACAGGCTCAACGCTTGAGGAAATCGCCTCTCTTTTAAAGTCTTTTGGGGCGAGGGAAGTTATGGCTGCGACACTTTTCAGCGTTGATTCCTAGTTTTTATTCCGTGCAGGACTCCATGCAGGCGCAGGTTTTGGAAGTTCAAGGGCGTGGATTTTTTTTAGGACGCATTTATGGACGCATTTATAGATAAATGAATTGCAAAAGCGTGCGTTTCAGTATATTCTATAAGGCGTAATAATTTGGAAGAGTTTTCCTGCCGTCCGGCGGGAAATATCGGCGTGGAGGATTGACTTTCGTCCGCGCTTCTGGTCGGCTTATGCGGACCTAGAACTTATGGCGGCGCGTTTTCAAAAAGAATGTTTGAAGGCGAGTCCTAGAAAAGTCAGTTTAATCGACATTTAAACCGCTTTTTACGGGAGTTTTTATGGCAGACGATGCACATTTTCAGTTGGTAACATTCAAACTTGGGGATGAATTATACGGTGTCAACATCATGGACGTTAAGGAAATCGTAAAAATTCAGAACATCAGGGCGATTCCAAACGCACCCTACTACATGGTGGGTATACTGAACCTCCGCGGACAGATAATTCCAATCATAGATCTGCACAGAAGGTTTCACATCGGCGGCGACGAGGTTGAACTTGATGAACTTGAAAGCGGCTTCATAATCCTGAACATATCTGGAATGCAGATGGGAATCATAATCGACAAGGTTTCCCGCGTGGTCCAGGTGCATCAGGGCGAGGTGCAGGAGCCGCCGCAGATGATGGGTGGAATCGGCTCCGAGTACATAACGGGAGTGGTCCGAAAAGACGAGGGCTACCTCATAATGCTTGACACGGCTAAACTTTTTGATCCAAAAGAACTTCAGAAGATAATAAAAAACCAGTAGAAATGATACAGACTTACAGCACAACTATACGCAGGAAGGAGATGGACGCTGTTCTTACCTGCATGGTGGACGAAAAAATAGGTCCCGGAGAACTGAACCAGCGTTTCATACAGCAGATAAAGGCGTTTTTTGACTGCGACGGAGCGGTGGCGCTTAGAAGTCCTGAATCGGCGTTGAAGTACGCCCTGAAGGCGATTGATTTTGAGGAGGGCGGAACGATAATGATTTCCGCCCTTGCCCCGTCATGGCAGATTCTGGCGGTTGAAAACCTGGGCTTTAAACCGCTCGTCCTTGACGTCGACGACTCCACGGGTCTTGTGAACGCCGAGATTGTCCAGCGTGGGATAAACCACGGAGGAAGACTTCTCCTGCTGCACGAATCGATGGGCATCCTTCCAAAAATGGACGAGATAATGGCTCTTGGAATACCCGTCATAGAGGATGTTTCACGGAGCGCGGGGGCGCTTGTTCCTTCCGACGACGGAAGTTCCGCCCAGGGAAAACCGCTCAAGGCCGGAAGTTTTGGACTTTACACGATAATGTGCCTTGAGGAGAAGGATCTTGTGACGGCGGGTGGAGGAGCGGTCCTCATGGCTCCAAGCAGACGTGAATGGATAGTTCTTAAGAAATTTGTTGATTCTCTTTCGTCCACGGAACTTCTTCCCGACATAAACTGCGCCCTGGGCTGGATTCAACTCAAGGAATTTCCAAGAAACGAGGAAGTCAGAAAAAAGATTTTTTCGCTCTACCAGAGGGCGTGCCTGTCCGGCCGCCACAAGATGTTTGCAAGGACAAACAATCCGGGAAGCCTTCCTCCTCCAGAAAAAAAGGCTTCAGATGAGGATGCCGATGGAGATGGACTTGAACTTGCTTCGACCATGGGTTCTTTTCCGCTTCTTCTTACAAGTTCTTTCAAGGATGTAAGGCAGTACGCCGCCAAAAAAGACATAGAGATAGGTCTTGCGTACGAGGATTCCGTGATCGCACTTAGAGAGGAGGAACTTTCCGCCGGCTGCATAAGGGCCAAGTCCATATACCTGAGGTGCGCCCTTTTTCCACTATATCCAAGGCTCACACATTCGCAGGTTGCAAAAATCGTAAAGGTTCTTGGAACTCTTCCATAAAAATCTTTTGAAACGGTAGATTGCGGAATGAAAAAGTGCCTTGTCGTGGTGAACACTAAAAAAGAAGACTCTCAGATCTACGGAAGACAGATTGCAAAATACCTTGAATCCAGGGGTGTCGTTACGTCTTTCTACAGTTTTGACGGATTTTCGGAGGAAAATCCATTTCCCGGAAACGATTTTGCCGTAACTCTCGGCGGCGACGGAACGGTTCTGTTTGCCGCGCGCTGCTGCGTAAGGCACAGGATTCCCGTTTTCGCGGTGAACTTTGGAGAATTCGGCTTCATAGCGAGCGTGCAGAAGAACGACTGGAAGACTGAACTGGACAGATTTCTTGAAGGAAGGTCTGAAATCGAGGAAAGGAGCATGCTCGCCGCCGCGCTTATAACGGACGGAAAGGGAAGATCTTTTTCTTCCATAGGGCTGAACGACGTCGTGGTCTGCGCAAAAATTCCTGCAAGCACAATATCGCTTGAGGTGACCTACAACGAAGTTCCGCTGGGTTCGTTCAAGGCGGACGGAATAATTGTAAGCACCGCCACAGGCTCGACCGCGTATTCTGCATCCGCGGGCGGACCAATCATAGATCCTGGACTGGACGCGCTTGTCCTTACTCCAGTGAACTCTTTTTCGCTTTCCGCGCGTCCGCTCGTGCTGAGTCCAAAGGGAGAACTCAGGATAAGGATAGTTCCCTCAAGGCAGAACGCCGTCATAATAACAGTGGACGGTCAGCCGCCGTTCGACCTGCACGAGGGCGACATACTGAAAATCCGCAGAATTTCAGAACGCTTCATGTTGGCGGGAAGCACCACGGAAGGGTTTTACGACGCCCTCCGCTCAAAATTAAACTGGTCTGGAGGCCCCCATGCTTGAGGAACTGAACATAAAGGACTTTGCGATAATAGAGTCGGAAAAAATAGAATTCCAGAAGGGCTTCACCGTTCTTTCGGGTGAAACTGGAGCGGGAAAATCCATTCTCATAGGAGCGCTTTCATTTCTGCTGGGCGGAAAGGCGGACGCTTCCCAGATACGTAGCGGAAGCCGCGAGGCTTCGGTCAGCGGACTGTTCCTGCTTGAGGGAGATTTTTTCAGGGAAGCGAAGGCGTGGCTTGAAGAACGCGGCATGGAGCTTGAGGATGAAAGAATCCTTTTGAGGCGTTTCATAAGGGAAGGCGGAAAAACGGGCTCCTACATAGGAAATACACCCGTAACGCGGGCGGAACTTGCTGAATTTTCTGAATTCCTTGTGGACATACACGGACAGCACCAGCACCAGTCGCTGATGAAGGTTTCAGAGCACAGGAAATTCCTTGATTCAAGGGCGGGAATCGTACGCGAGGTGGAGGATTTCACCCGATTGTACGGCGAACTTGTTGAAAAACGCAGGCTTCTGGACCAGTTGAACTCAAGTTCACAGGACAGGGAAAGACGCGTGGAGATGTTCAGTTTTGCGGTCAGGGAGATAACTGAGGCCAGGCTTGAGCAGGGCGAGGACGAACGTCTTGAGGAAGAGGAAAACCGGCTCAGTTCATACGAAAAACTCTACGGAGCGGTGGAATCCATAAAGACGATGATTGACGGCGGAGATTCGTCTGTAATCGCGCTTTTAAAGAAAATCAGGCGTGAAAGCCAGGGCGCGACCTCTCTTGACAGGACCCTTTCATCCCTTGACGGAAGGCTTGAGTCCGCCTTCTATGAACTTTCCGACATTTCTGAGGAATTCTCCTCGTATTCGGAAAACCTTGTGTACGATCCCGTGCATCTTTCAGAGATACAGGAACGGCTTTCACTCATATACAGTCTGAAAAAAAAGTACGCGTCGTCTTCCTCCGCGCCTCTTTCCGAGGTGTTCGACTATCTTTCAGAGGCTGAAAGGCAGCTTGAAAGCCTTGGCGCGGGTTCTGAAAGCCGTGGAGAAATCGAGGCGCAGGTAGGCGAACTTGAAAAGAAGGTCTACGTCGCGGCCAAGTCCATTTCCGAAAAACGGAAGGCGGTTTCTGAAAAACTTTCCGAGGAAGTCATGGAAATCCTTGAGAAACTTGGCATGAAGGGGTCTCGTTTTGGAGTCAGGCTTCTTGAAAAACCTGGAAACGACGTGGAGCAGAAGTGCGGACCGTATGGAATGGACGATGTTGAATTTCTCATAAGCGCAAACCTTGGCTCTCCACTCCAGCCGCTTGCGAAGATTGCAAGTGGAGGTGAATTGAGCCGCGTGATGCTCGCCATAAAGACTATTTTTGCAAAAAACGATCCCGTTCAGACGATGGTGTTCGACGAGATCGACACGGGCGTTGGCGGAGAGGTCGCCGTTCAGGTTGGAGAGCATCTTGGGCGTCTTTCAAAAAACAGGCAGATTTTCTGCATAACGCATCTTGCGAGCATCGCGGTTTTTGCCGACAATCAGATAAAGATAAAGAAGGCCGTCGCTGGAGGAAAAACGGCGTCCTCGGTGGAGCCTGTCGCAGGCGAGGAGAGGGTGCAGGAGATAGCGAGGATGCTTTCCGGCGACTCCGACTCACAGGCGTCGCTGGATCACGCTAGGGCGATGCTTGAAAAATTCGCTCCTTGATTTTGGAGCGGAATATGTGAGAATGTGAGGACCTGGCGCGGTCATGCGCGTTTTTGTCAAAAAGTTTAAAAAGGAGGAAGGAATGGCAAAAATTTCAGATGAAAGCAGGCAGGAACTTTCCGATGCCATAAAACCCTATCAGTTGAAAATTGCAGCCCTTTTGAGTCAGGAAAAGGCGGTTCTTGGCTCGCTTGATTCAAAGGATTCTGGAACTCCGTATAAAAAAATCGAACTCAGCGAGGCGATGCTCCACATTTCCACGCTGTATATGGCTCAGAACGACCTTTCCCTGAAAATTCTTGGGGTGAAGAACAACGACGCGTTGAACGACGCCCGTAAAATCATATACAAGGCGATAATCTACCTTGAGGACATAGTTACGAACACGATAGACATTCCGTATTCCGACCTCATAAAAAGCTACGACAAGATAAAGGACGTCCCCGTTGAAAAAAGATACTATCTTGTAAGGAAGATGGGGCTTGCCATCAACATGCTTGAGGAGGCGTTCGGCGACAACAGCAAATGGAAGTGGTCGTTCGTTGAACTCAAGGGGCGTTTTGTGGTTGTGGCAAAAAACTATGTGGACATGAGGCTTGCGGAAAAGGTGTACAAGGATCCGGGAAGCGACGACTACGAGCCCACGGTGCTCTATATGCGCATGATAGCGAAACTTCTTGAAACAAGCGCGGCGGAATACCGCGACAAATACGAGCTTTCAACGCGGCGCATAGACGATATGCGCAACGGAATAAAATTTCTTCTTGCAAGGCACAAGCTTGCCCTTGTGCTTCGAGATTCAAAGACCGCCGAGGAGATAAAGAAGAAGGCTCTTGTATGGCGCGACAAGATGGAGGCCGACCAGAAATCCGGCTCTTCGAGGTAGATTTTCCATGATTGACAAAAAACTTGCCTATAAAATATTCGAGGGCTTTTCCATACAGAGGTGGACCGATCTTGTGCGTCCGTTCGATCTTGTGGAGATGGACAAGGCCGGCGAAAAAATGGTTCTTGCATACATAATCGGAAAGGCGGAGGAGGAAAAGGGAAGGTACGTTGACTGGAACTGGATCATACACGCCTCTCTTTTCGACCTCTTGAGGAAAATCGCCCTGTGCGACATAAAGGCGCCCGTACAGGACATGCTCCAGAGGGAATATCCGAACGAATACATGAGGCTGAACGAGTGGGTCTTGAACCAGTACAGGCCGATTTTAAACGACGTTGAACTTTTCAAGATGTTCACGATTTACATAGGGCAGAAGACCGGGAGCATGGATGTTCCAGAAAAATCAAGGCTTGCCGAACGGGTGCTTTCGGCCGCCCATAAATACGCCTCCATGCGTGAACTTTCTATGCTGAGCGTTGTGAACGAGCCGATGCGCTATGAAAAAATAAAAAAGGAGGTGCAGGCTGAACTTCAGGGCTACCTTGACCTTGCAGGACTGCAGCTTCTGATGACGGAACAGCGTTCATTTGAGTTCATCGTAAAGATAGAACAGCTGAGGTTCCAGGTGAGGTGGAACCAGACTCCGAGGGTGCCTAAGACCTCCGTGCTTGGACACTGTTTTTTTGTGGCCATTGTAACGCTCCTCCTCTGCCGCTCGGAAACATCAGTGATGTGCGAGCGCAGGCTGATAAACAATTACTTCTGCGCGCTGTTCCACGACCTTCCGGAGGCAGTGACGCGGGACATAATTTCTCCCGTAAAGACCGCCACGGACGAACTTCCAAACATCGTGAAAAAAATCGAGGATGAAATAGTCGGAAAGGAACTTCTTCCGCTGATGGAAAAATGCTTCGCCGACGAACTCATGTATTTTACCTCCGACGAGTTTTCAAACAGAATCATCGCGCCGGACGGAAACACAGTCCATGTTTCCTATGAGGAACTGAACGAAATGTACAACGACGCGTCCTTCCAGCCCGTCGACGGAAGGATTGTCCGTGTCGCAGACCATCTTTCCGCCCTGATGGAGGCGGATTCTTCCATACGGCACGGAATCACGTCCGACCACCTTGAATACGGCAGGGAGGGGATGCTCCTGCACTACAGGGAAGGAAATCTCATAAACGGCGTTGACGCCGGAAAACTTTTCAAGGACATAGCGGGCGGCC